>PKWQ01000152.1 GCA_003133265.1 Acetobacteraceae bacterium | reverse complement strand
AGCCGCTCTCCTCGAGCTTGTACACACGCTCGCGGAACCACGCGGCCGTGTTGAGCTTGTTCCAGGTGATGCAGGGCTGGAAGATGTCGACTACGGCGAAGCCCTTGTGCTTCAAGGCCTCGCTGATGAGACCCGTGAGGTGCGGGATGTCGCCGGTGAAGCCGCGGGCGACGAACGTCGCTCCCTCGGCCACCGCCAGCCCGATCGCGTTCACCGGCTGCTCGAGCACGCCCGCGGGCGTGGAGACCGTCGGCATGTGCTGCTCGGTGGTGGGGGAGGCCTGGCCGGTGGTCAGGCCGTAGATCTGGTTGTCGTGCAGGAACACCGTGAGGTTCATGTTGTAGCGGATGGCGTGGATCCAGTGCGCCGCGCCGATGCTGCAGCAGTCGCCGTCGCCGGTATTGACGAACACGTTGAGATCCGGCCGCGCCATCTTGATGCCCTCGGCAACCGGCAGCGCGCGGCCATGAATGCCGTGGAATCCGTAGGTCTTCATGTAGTGCGGGAAACGGCTGGAACAGCCGATGCCCGAGACGAACATGGTCTTCTCCGGCCGCAGGTCCTCGTCGCGGCAAAGCCGCTGCACCGCCGCAAGAATGGCGTTGTCGCCGCAACCTGTGCACCAGCGCGGCACGCCGCTCTGGTAGTCCTCGAGCTCGTAGTGCTCGTCGTGCAGCCGCAGCAGGCATTCGGTGGCATGAACGGTCATGGTCGTGCCTCTTATTTCTTCAATTTTTCGAGGAGGACGCGCTCGATCGTATTCGGCTTGATCGGCTGGCCGCGCACCTCGCTCCAGCAATCGACGTCGATGAGGTAGCGCGAGCGCAGCAGCAATGCGACCGCCGAGTAACGGCGGTTACTCTCGTCTATGATCTCGTCATTCGGGTCATCGCTCCAATTGCCTTCGATCGTGATGACCTTTTTGAATCGCTGCATGATCTCTTTGATGCCGGGCGCCATCGGCTGCAGGAAGGTGAGATGCAGCGACGAGACCTTATGGCCCTTGGCGCGCAGGTTCGTCACGGCTTCCTCGATCGCACCTTTGGTGCTGCCCCAGCCGATCACCAGTAGTTCGCCGCTGTCGGGTCCGAATACCGGCGGCGGCTGCAACGTCTTTTGCAGCGCCGCCAGCTTGAGGCTGCGGGCGCGGATGCTCTGCTGGTTGATCTCGGCGTCGTAGGCGACGTGGCTGCGGCTGTCGTGGGCGAGCCCGGTGATCGTGTGCATGCCGTCGGGCTGGCCGGGGACGATGCGACGCGCCAACCCGGTGACGGGATCCCAGTTGTACGGCTTGGCGTCGGCGGGAAGAGCGCTCTGGTCCGCCGGCGGCGCCAGCCATGCCTCGCTGAAGTGTGGGCGCGGGATCGGTTGCTGCGAGCTCGCCAGGGCGGCGTCGGAGAGCACCACCACGACCATGTTGAAGGTTTCGGCGATCTTGCGCGCGGTGATCATCGAATAGAAGCAATCCTCGATGGTGGCGGGCGCCATCACCACCTTGGGCGCGTCGCCATGGCTGCCGAACATGGCGGTTAGCAGGTCGCCCTGCTCCGCCTTGGTGGGCTGGCCGGTGCTTGGGCCGCCGCGCTGCACGTTGACGACGACCAGCGGGATCTCGCCCATCACCGCCAGCCCGATGGCTTCCTGTTTCAGCGAATAGCCGGGGCCGGAGGTGATGGTGACCGCGCATTTGTTGGCGTACGAGGCGCCGATGGCGAAGGCGCAGGCGGCGATTTCGTCTTCCGCCTGATGCACGATCCCGCCGACCCTCTCGAACACATCGCTGAGATAGTGCGAGACGGAGGTCGCCGGCGTGATCGGGTACATGGCGCACACGTCCATGCCCGAGGCGAGAATGCCAAGCGCCAGGGCAACGTTGCCGTTGACCACGATCTGCGGCTCGGTCGAGCGCTCGGCCGGGATGCGATACTTGAAATGGAGGTTGCGATCGGCCCAGGCGGCGCCGGCTTCGAGCAGCTGGATATTGGTCTCGACGACCTTCAGGTCCTTCTTGCCGAAGACCGCCGCCACCTGCTCCGCGGCCAGCTGCATGTCCAGGCTGTAGATGTTGCAGAGGATACCAAGCGCGAACATGTTCTTGCCGCGCCGCGGGTCGCTGACGATGGTGCGGCACTCGCGCTCCATCGGAACCTCGTGCACGTCGTAGCCGGCGGCGACGACCTGGTCGTAAACCTCGGCGTAGGAGGCCGCGATCGCCTTGTTGCGATCCTCCCGCCACATGCTTTCGAGCAGGATGGTGGCCCCGGGCTTCAACTCGCCGGCACGTACCCGGCCAAGCAGCACCTGCTCGTTGAAGGCGATCACCAGATCGGTTTCGTTGCCGCCGTTGGTGATACGGCGCGAACCGAAGCGGATACGGTTGCCGGATGCGCCGGCCACGCTGCGTGCCGGCGGGCGGATTTCGGCGGGGATGATTTCTACTGTCCAGACGCCGTAGCCGGTACGCGCGGCGATGGCGGCGAGGCACTGGCCGCAGCGCTGCGCGCCCTCGCCGGAATCGCTGATGATCTCGACGATATGTTCGGCGAGCGGCGTCACTGTCTTGTCGCGGATGGGTGGCGGCTGTACCAGGGTGACGTCGTTCATGGCTTCGTCTCTTGCTTGGAGTTGCTGGCGACCATTTGCGGAGCGCGATGCTCGCTGCTCAGGCGGATAGGATGCGGGCGAAGTTGCGCTCGCTCGCTTGGATGCCAAAGATCGTCGCGGCGGCTAGGTCGCACCCGGGCTCGCGGATGCCGAGATACGCCTTCATGTTGCGCGCGGCCTTGCGCCCCGCGCCCATGGCTTCGATGACCGTGGCCGCGCCGGTGACGATGTCGCCGCCGGCGAACACACCGGCCATCGAGGTCGCCAGATCGGCATCGGTCTCGATATAGCCCCGCTTGTCGAGCCGCAGGCGTGAGGTCTGGCCGATGACCGGGTTGGCGTTGGTGCCGATGGCGAACACCACCTGGTCGCAGTCGATCTCGTGCTCGCTGCCGGCAACCGGGACCGGCCGGGCGCGGCCAGACTTGTCTGGCTCGCCCAGCATCATGGTGATGCAGCGCATGCCGCGCACATTGCCCTTGTCGTCGCCGAGAATCTCCAGCGGCGCGGTGAGCCACTTGAAGACCACGCCTTCCTGTTCGGCGTGATGGGTCTCCTCGGCGCGGGCAGGGCATTCCGCCTTGCTGCGACGGTAGACGCAGGTGACGTTCTGCGCCCCGAGGCGGAGCGAGACGCGCATCGCATCCATCGCGGTGTTGCCGGCGCCGACCACGGCGACGTGGCGGCCAAGCGGGATCGGCGTGTCGTAGGCGGGGAAGTCGCGCGCGCGCATAAGATTGCAGCGCGTCAGCAACTCATTCGCCGAGAGCACGCCGTTCAGCGAGTCGCCGGGGATGCCGAGCATGGCGGGATAGCCGGCCCCGGTGCCGATGAACACGGCGTCGAATCCCATCTCGTCGATCATCTGCGCGATGGTGAACAGCCGCCCGACCAGGGTGTTGCATTGGAACTTCACGCCGAGCCGGCGCAAATTGGCGATCTCGGCGTCGATCACCTCGTTGGGCAGGCGGAAGTCGGGGATGCCGTAGCGCAGCACGCCGCCCGGTTCGTGGAACGCCTCGAACACGGTCACGTCGCAGCCGGCCTTGGCCATGTCGGCGGCGCAGGCCATGCCGGCGGGGCCGGAGCCGACGATGCCGACGCGCCGCCCAGCCGGCTCTATATGCGGCAGATTGGCCCAGCCCTCGGCGATGGCGCGGTCGCCAACGAAGCGCTCCAGCCGGCCGATCGCCACCGGTTCGAGCGAGTCACCGACGGTGCATTCGCCCTCGCATTGCGTTTCCTGCGGGCAGACCCGCCCGCACACCGCCGGCAGCAGATTGGTGCGCCCGATCGCGTCGTAGGCGCCGCGAAAATCCTTCGCGCCGATGCGTTCGATAAAGTCTGGAATGTTGATGCCCACAGGGCAGCCGGCGATGCAGACCGGATCGGCACAGAACAGGCATCGCTGGGATTCGAGCAGCGCCTCCGCTTCGCTGTAGCCGCAGTTCACTTCGGCGAAGTTGGTTGCTCGTTCGCGCGGATCCTGTTCGCGGACCGGCGTCCTTTGCTGTGGTATCGTCCGTACGGTCCGTTTCTTCGCCATCACCACCCACCAGGTAAGCACAACGGGAATTCGACAGTCCGAAGTCAATCCACGCATCGCCGCGAAGCAGGTTCGCAGGCGCGGCCGATCAGGTATGCGAGGTCATAACGTCGTTTGCGGGCTCTCCATGCGGCAGGTTTCCGACCAGCGCGTCATGGCCGCTGTCTCTTCTTCTTTGTAGCGCCGCAGGCGACGCGTCATGTCGTCGAAATCGACGAGATGGCCATCGAAATCGGGCCCATCGACGCAGGCGAACTTCACCTGGTCGCCCAGCTTCACGCGGCAGCCGCCGCACATGCCGGTACCGTCGACCATGATCGGGTTGAGGCTGACCATGGTCTTGATGCCGTGCGGCCGTGTGGTCTCGGCGCAGGCTTTCATCATCACCGGCGGACCGATCGCGATCACCTCGTCGATGTCGGAGTGGGCGGCGATGGCCTGCTTGATGCCGTCGCTGACGAAACCCTTCATCCCCGCCGAACCGTCATCGGTACACAGAATCACCTCGTCGCAGCAGGCCCGGAACTTGTCTTCCCAGAAGACCAGATCCTTGTTGCGGAAGCCGAGGATGCCGATGACATAGGCACCGTCTTCCTTAAAGGCGCGCGCCTGCGGGTAGATCGGCGCCACGCCCAGGCCGCCACCGACACAGACCACCTTCCGCGCATCGCCGATATGCGTGGGGATGCCCATCGGCCCCACCAGCGCATGCAGATGCGCGCCGGCCTGGCAGGTCTGCTGCATCTCCCGTGTGGTCTTGCCGACGGCCTGCACCACCAGCGTGACAGTACCGGCGGCGCGGTCGAAATCGGCGATGGTCAGGGGAATGCGTTCGCCGTTCTCGTGCGACATCACGATCACGAACTGGCCGGGCCGCGCGGCCTTCGCCATCAGCGGATGCCGGACTTCAAGCAAATAGGTGACGTCGGAGAAATCCTGCCGCCGGACGATTTCGAACCCGTAGCCTTCTTGGATGTCGTTCATGGTAGCCAACATTCGCGCCTCGCACGGATGAACGCTATTTGCCAACCAACCGGTTCTTAGTCGTCACTAAGCCACAAGCCCGTGCCGGGGCATTGATCTGGATCAAAGGGTAAGGGTTGGCCTGGACCCGGCACGCCGATGCCCCGGGCGGGCGGCGCGATCGGCACGACAGGGTGCTTCGGCTTGCCCCGCTACAGTCCATGTCGCCTGTTCCGGCTTTTCCGGCGGGCATCCGGCCGGCGTCCATAATGCCCCAAAAGTCCATTCCAGCCTTGACCGTCAGAGGTCCGGCTTCTATTTCACCGGCTCCCGCAGACCGTGGTAGCCTGAAGCCGGCAGGTGCGCCACTTAGCCGACGCGAAACACTGCTCAGGCAAACCGAGCCGTCTCTCAGGGGCCTGGGACTAAGCTGGGAATAAGGGATACGCGGTGCGGCATCTGTGGTTGAAGACCCCGCTTCTTTTACGGGACGCGCCGGAGTGGCTGGGCAGGGCGCTCCTGATACTGC
Organism: Acetobacteraceae bacterium; assembly: GCA_003133265.1. Classification (GTDB taxonomy): domain Bacteria; phylum Pseudomonadota; class Alphaproteobacteria; order Acetobacterales; family Acetobacteraceae; genus PALSA-911. Next base: position 11,361 of record PKWQ01000152.1, on the reverse strand, counting down.
TGTCGCTGACGCTCATCTGGGGGAGCATCGCCTGGAACCTGAGGCAGGAGCACCGCCACATCGAGGCGGACGCACGCACCGATGCCAGCAACCTGGCGCGCACTTTCGAGGAGAACTTGCTGCGCTCGGTCGAGGCGATCGACCAGCAATTGATCCTCTTTCGCGCGCTTTATAGTCGTGATCCGACCCATTTCGATTTTTCCACCGTCCCCGGTGGCGGCAATCTGCTGCAGGGCCTGACGCTGCAGGTCGGGGTCATCGACCGCCAGGGCTTTGTCCAGATCAGCAATCTTGGGCCGGTTGCCAAGCCCGTCGATTTGTCGGATCGCGAACATTTTCGCGTGCATTTGAACGGCAACGCGGATGTTCTGTTCATCGGCAAGCCCCTGACCGGTCGCGTGTCGAACGAACTGGTCGTGCAACTCAGCCGTAGGATCGTCGATGCCGACGGCCGGTTTGCCGGTGTGATCGTTGCCTCGCTCGATCCCACGTATTTTTTGCGCTTTCATCGATCGCTCGACATCGGCCCGAGCAGCGTTTTTGTCGTCGGCCAGGACGCAGTGGTGCGGGCAAGTTCGCCGGTCGTCGATTATATCGGCAAGAACATTGCCGGCGCGCGCTTGTTGGACGAAGCGGCGCGGCAAAAGCAAGGCGTGTTTCTGGGCCGGATGATGCCGGGAAGCCCGGAGAGTTATGTCGGGTATCGCACGCTGTCTGAATTTCCGCTGCTGGTCGCGGTCGGTCTGGATGCCAAGGCCGCATTCGCGGATTATTGGCAAAGTGTCTGGTGGGACGGCGAAATCGGCATTGGCCTTTCGCTGGCTTTGCTGGTGGTCGGCGGGGCGCTGATCCGCTATCGGGCCGAGCAGCAGCGCACGACGAATCTGGTGAAGCGGCTGATCGACGCTTCCCCGTTGGCGGTGGTCGGTTTGAACCAAAACCATCATGTGACCATTTGGAACCGCAGCGCGGAACGCATCTTCGGCTACACCGCGGAAGACGTGCTCGGCCAACCCTACGATCTCATCCCGCCCGAGGAACAACTGCTGGCGGATGCGATGTTCGCGCGGACGGAGCAGGGCATAAGCCTCCAGGACATCGAAGTGCGGCGACGGCGCAAGGATGGAACGATCATCGACGTCCGCTTCTCGGGTGCCGTCTTCCAGCCGGGGGACGAGGAAGAAGGCGCCTATCTGTTCATGATGGAGGACATCACCGAGCGCAAGCGGGCGGCGAAGAAACTGCAGGAGAGCGAGGCGCGGCTGCGCGGTTTTCTGACGGCGAGTCCGGATGCCATCGTCGTCGTCGACGAATCCGGTAAAATCGTCATGGCCAGCCAGTGTACCGAAGATATGTTGGGCTACAAACCGGAGGAGCTCATCGGCAAACCGCTCGATATTCTGGTGCCGGAGCGCGGCAGGGCAACGCACGGTGGCCGCATGCATGGCTATCTGCATGGCCCCAAGGCGCGCGAAATGGCTTCCGGCCGGGAATTGTACGCGCGGCGCAAGGACGGCAGCGAGTTCCCGGCCGAGATCGGCCTCAGCTCCTATCGTGGTGATGCGGGCCTGTTCGTGATCGCGGCGGTGCGCGATGTTACCAAGCAATGGCAAGCCCGGGAGGAACTGCGCCTCAGCGAGGCACGCTTCCGCAGCGTCTTCGATGCGGCGGGGCATGGGATGGCCTGGGTCGGCATCGACGACCGCATCCTGAAGGTCAATGCCGCCTATTGCCGGATCACGGGCTATAGCGAAGACGAATTGCTGGCCCGCGCGGTGCGGGATATGACCTATCCCGACGATGTGGCCGAGAGCCAGTACAATTTACGCAAGATGGTTGCTGGTGAAATCGGCGTCTTTCAAACGGAAAAAAGGTACATCCGCAAGGACGGCACCATCATNNCGACATTACCGAACAAAAACGCCTGGAAGAGCAGTTGCGCCAGGCGCAGAAGATGGAGGCGGTCGGTCAGCTCACCGCCGGTATCGCGCACGACTTCAACAACATCCTGGGCGCCGTGATCGGCAATCTGGATCTGGCCAGCGAGCAGCTGACAACCGACGCTGCCGCGGCGGGCCATCACGCCACGGAAGCGCTCGATGCCGCGCTTTCCGCGGCGGAACTGGTCAAACGCCTGCTCGCCTTCAGCCGTCAGCAACCGCTGCAGCCGCGGCCGATGGATATCAAGCAGACCATAACCGGCATAGTGCCGCTGCTGCGCCCGAGCCTCGGCGGGCAGATCCAGATCCAGACCTCGACCCCGGCCGATCTGTGGCCGGCCGTCGCGGACTCGGCGCAGGTCGAAAGCGCGCTGCTCAACCTCGCGCTCAATGCCCGCGACGCCATGCCGAATGGCGGCGTGCTGAGCCTCGATGCCGCCAACATCACGATCGACGCGGACCTGTTCGACGCATGGGGCGATCTGAAACCGGGCGATTATGTGGCGATCGCGGTGACGGATACCGGCACCGGCATGTCGCCTGAGACTTTGGCGCGTGCCTTCGAGCCCTTCTTCACCACCAAGGGGGTGGGCGCCGGCAGCGGCCTCGGCCTCAGCATGGTCTTGGGGACCATGCAGCAACTGGGCGGGACGGCCATGATCTACAGCGAGCCCGGGCATGGGACCACAATCCGCCTGTTCTTGCCACGCGCCGCCGCGGTTGCGGATACGGGAAGCGTTCAGGGCGCGGCGCCACCAGCGCATCCCACCGGCACGGAGCGCATTCTTCTCGTCGAGGACAACGATCTGATGCGCGACGGAGTGCAGGCGATGATCCAAAGCCTGGGCTATGCGGTGGAGGTGGTGCCCAATGCGGACGCGGCGCTGGCGCTTTGGGATCGTGGTGAGCGCTTCGATCTGGTGTTCAGCGACATCGTCATGCCGGGCCAGTACAATGGGATCGGCCTCGCGCGGGAGCTGCGGGAGCGCGATCCGCATATCAGGGTTCTCTTGACCTCTGGCTTCACCGGCCGGACAGCGGTTCTGGGCGAGCTGGAAGAGCTTGGACTGGAGTTGCTCCAGAAGCCCTATCGAAAAGCAGTGCTGGCTGACCGCCTGCGGGCTATTCTAGACTAGGATTTTCATGGATAAAGGCTCCATGCACCTTCTTGTCATAGACGATGACGTTCGGATTTGCTCCTTTGTTGCCGCAATCGGGACCGCGCTCGGCTGGACTGTGGACACCGCGGGTGAGAAGGCACGCTTTGAGGCGCTGATGCACGAACGGCGGCCGGACGCTGTGATCGTCGACTTGCAACTCGGCGCCACGGACGGAATCGAAGTGCTTCGCTTTCTGGCCGATGCACGCTATCGCGGCCCCGTGGTTCTGGTCAGCGGCTTCGACGACCGTGTGCTGTCGGCGGCGCAGGACGTCGGTGCCTCGTTCGGCCTCGACATCGTCCAGATACTCGAGAAGCCCATACGTGCGGCGATCATGCGCGGTCTGCTGACCGAACTCGAGAGTCGGCATTCGGCGCAGCTCCCTTCGCAGGCGCAGGTCCAGCCAGGGGTCGCTGCCACGGTTCAGCCGGGGTTCACCAGCCAAGACATCGCCCGTGCCCTCGACGCGGGCGAGATGCTGCTCCATTTCCAGCCGATCGTCAGCGCAGGTTCTCTCGACGTCGTCAGCCTGGAGGCGTTGATCCGCTGGCAGCACCCGATCATCGGGCTGGTGCAGCCGGACCAATTCATTCCGATCGCGGAGCAGGACGACGAAACTATCGACAAACTGACCATGTGGGTCATCCAGAAGACGTTGCAGCTGCGTCGATGTTTCGAGCAGGCTGGGATCTCCGTGCCCATCGCGGTCAATATCTCCGGCATCAACCTTCACCGTCTTGAGTTCCCGGATCTGGTGGCGCGGCAACTGGTCGATGCCGGTTTCGCACCCACAGCGCTGACCTTCGAGATGACCGAGAGCATCGCGACCATAGATGCTCACCGAGCCACGGACATCCTGACACGGCTGCGACTGAAGGGGTTCGAGCTGGCGATCGACGACCTCGGGACAGGATATTCCTCATTGCGGGCATTGCGGAACATTCCCTTCTCCTGCCTGAAGATCGACAAATCATTCGTCCTGGAGGCGGCAACCTCGCGGGCCTCTCTGGCGATCGTCAAGTCGATCATCGACATGGGCCGAAGCATGCGTTTGCGCAGCGTGGCGGAGGGGGTCGAAACGGCCGAAATCGCCAGTCAGATGACGGAACTCGGCATCGACGCGATGCAAGGATTCCATTTTACGCAACCGCTTCCGGCCGACAAATTGATTGGGTGGATCGCCGACCGGAGGAAGATGGCCTGACCTTTCCCAGGGGGAAGGTCGGTTCGTGTTTCAGCATCCAAACACGGCGCCTTGTCGTCTACGCGCTCTAGGATGAACCCACCATAAGCCGGGCGTCCTCGGCCGACACTGGCGGGCTGAACAGGTAGCCTTGCGCCTCCGTGCAGCCTTCACGGCGCAGCCGCGCGAGCTGTTGCGGCGTTTCGACACCTTCCGCCGTTGTCGCCATGCCCAGGCTGCTGCCCAAACCGACGACAGCGCGTATGATCGCGATCGAGTCCTCGCGTTCGGAAATATCTCGAACGAACGACTGGTCGATCTTGATCTTGTCGAATGGGAAACCGCGCAGGTAGCTCAGCGAGGAGTAGCCGGTACCGAAATCGTCCATGGAGATGCTCACGCCGAGGTCGCGCAGCGCATGCAGCGTTGCCAGCGTTTTCGCGGTGTTGCTCAAAAGCACGGACTCCGTGATCTCCAACTCCAATCGCGTGGCGGAGATACCTGATGCCACAAGGGCCTCTTCAACGGTCTTAACGAGAGCCTTGTTCTTGAACTGGGCCGCGGAAAGGTTCACCGCCACCTTCACCGACGTCGGCCAACTGGCTGCTTCCGCACAGGCCCGCCGCAAGACCCACGCGCCGAGCGGCACGATCACGCCCGTCTCTTCCGCCATCGGGATGAACTCGTTCGGGAAGAGCGGCCCCCGGGTCGGATGATGCCAGCGCAGCAGCGCCTCGAAACCGCAGATCGCGTTCGTTGCAAGGTTGAACAGCGGTTGGTAGACGAGCTCGAACTCGTGGTTTTGGACGGCCTGGCGTAGCTCCAGCTCCAGCGCCACGCGCGCTTGCAACCGTGCGTCCATGTCGGGCTCGAAGAAGCGATAGGTGCCGCGTTCGTCCAGCTTGGCGCGATAGAGGGCTGTGTCGGCGCTTCTCAGCAGCTTGTCCGGCGACGTGCCGTCGTGCGGGGTGACCGCAATGCCGGCGCTTGCTCCCACGACGACCCTATGGCCATCGAGGTCAAAGGGCGCGCTCAAGGTTCGAACGAGCCGCTGCGCCAGTTCTCCGGCGCTCTCGGGCCGGTCCACTCCGACCAGCAGGACCGCAAACTCGTCGCCGCCCAGGCGGGTGACAGTGTCGACCTCGCGCACGCAGGTCTGGAGCCGCTCCGCCGCGCTTTGCAGCAGCCGGTCCCCCACGGCGTGACCGAAGGTGTCGTTGACGGGCTTGAAATGGTCGAGGTCGAGGCAAATGACCGCGCACTCTTGCCCTCGCCCCGACAAGGCGAGTGCCTGTTCCATGCGTTCACGGAACAGCAAGCGGTTGGCTAGGCCGGTCAACGCGTCATGGCGCGCCATGTAGATGATCCGTGCTTCGGCGCGCCGCCGCTCGGTGATGTCCTCATGCGTCGCGACCGATCCGGAGTCCGGCATCGGCTGACGGTGGATGGAGATCACCCGCCCGTTCGCGAGTTCGACAACGGTGTCTGTCGGCCTGTCGCTCCCCTTCAGCGTCACACGCCAGTCGAGATATTGGTCGGCCGCCATCGCGGGGCCTGAACCGGCGGTGATGCGCAGGTCCACGATCTCCTGCAGGGACGTGCCGGGGCCGATGCTGTTTGGCGGGAGATTATATATTTCGCTGTAGCGCTGGTTCGCCATGATAAGGTTCCTCGCGCCGTCGAAGAAGCATACGCCCTGGGACATGTTGCTCAGAACCACCTCGAAGCGCTGATTGGCCTGCTCAAGTCGGCTCCAGACCTCCGCGCGTTCGATCGCCAGTGCGCAGAGGGGGACGCAGGCTTCCACGATGCGTCGTTCGAGCGCGCTGGGTGCTCGGCGCGTACGGTAGTAGAAGGCAAAGGTTCCAACCACACGGCTATCTTGGCCCTTGATCGGACTGGACCAACAGGTCCGAAGGCCAGCCGCGAGCGGCATCGCCTTGAAGGGCACCCAGCGCGGATCGACATCGATGTCGCGTACCTCGACGGGACGGCCATAATAGGCAGCGCTGCCGCACGACCCGACGTCCGGGCCGATTTGCGTCCCATCGAGCGCGCGTGAATACGCATCCGGAAGGCTCGGGCCGGCGAGCGGGTGCAGCCTGCCCTCGCTGTCGACGGTCAGCACCGAGCACACGACCCCCGGCGCCAGCTGCTCGACATGGAGGCAGAGAAGGTGGGCGACGCGGTCGAGTGGCTGACTGGCCGCCACCGCCTCAAGCACCTGGCATTGCAGCGCGTGCAATGCGTTCTGCGCCGTGCCGCTGCCGCGCTGCCGGCGCGATCCGGTGAGCTGATCCGCGAGCGTCGGTGACGAGACGGCCGGAGAATGCCGCATGCTCTTGGAGCCTCTACTCATGCGCCGGCGGTGATCCATTCTCTGGCGGGTCGGTCGATTGCAATGTGGCATCCGCCATATCTGCAGATGGACCAACCGAGTTGGAGGGTATCAAAATCGTGCAACGAGGGCTTGGTGAGCGGTCATTTCACGCGGAACAAACAATGATCTGACGCTATTCATCGTGGAATTGCAAGCCTACCCGGCTTGCGCGCCCACCGCCGGGGCCGCGGCGGCGGGGTTGGGAATATCCAGGAAGCACGCGGTGATGAGCGCGGCGATCAGTCCGAACAGCGCCAGTCCGTACAGCCCACCCGCGTAGCTGCCGGTCACGTCGCGCATCCAGCCGACATACCAGGGCCCGAAAAAGCCGCCGAGATTGCCGACTGAATTGATCCACGCGATCGCCGCCGCCGCCGCCGTGCCGGTCATGAACATCGGCGGCATCGCCCAGAACGGCCCCTTGGAGCCATAGAACCCTATCGCCGCCAGCGTCATGCCCACCATCGCCCACCATGTGCCCAGCGTCAGGCCGGCGAGCACAAGTCCGAAGGTGGAGAGCGCGCAGGCGACGAACAGGTTCCAACGCCGTTCGTTCATCCGGTCGGACACGCGCCCCCAGATCAGCATGGCGATCCCGGCGCAGATATAGGGGATCATCGTCAGCCAGCCGACCGTCATGTTGCTGAACTGGCCCAGCGACTTGATGATCTGCGGGATGAAGATCAGCATCCCGAGGCTGGCGGTGACGATGCCGAGATAGTTCAGCGACAGCAGCAGCACCTTCGGATTGTACAGTCCCTGCCAGAGGTTGAAGGTCCGCACCGCCTCTTTCGCCTTGCGTTCCGCCGCCAGCGTGGTGGTGAGCCAGGTCCGCTCCTCCGCCGTCAGGAACCGCGCCTGCTCCGGTCTGTCGGTCAGCACGAACAAGGTGGCGATACCCAGCAGCACGGTCGGGATCGCCTCGGCGATGTACATGACCTGCCAGCCGCGCAGACCGAACAGGCCGTCCAGGCTCAGCAGCGCCGTCGAAACCGGCGCGCCGACGGCCACCGCGATGGGCAGCCCGAGCAGAAAGCCCGAGATGATGCGGCCATGGTGGTACATCGGGAACCAGTAGGTGAAATACAGCAGGATGCCCGGCAAGAAGCCGGCTTCGGCGGCGCCCAGCAGGAAGCGTATCCAGCCGAAGCTGGTCGGGCCGGTGACCAAGGCGGTCAGGCCGGCCAGGATGCCCCAGGTGATCATGATGCGGGCGATCCACAGCCGCGCGCCGGCCTTTTCCAGGATCACGTTGCTCGGGACCTCGAAGATGAAGTAGCCCCAGTAGAACGTGCCTGTCGCGAAACCGAAGGTGGCGGCGGACATGCCGAGATCGCCGCGCATCGTCAGCCCGGCGAAGCTCACGTTGATCCTGTCCACGTAGCAAAGCAGATAGGTCAGGACCGCGAAGGGCAGCAGGCGGATATAGACTTTCCGCATGGTCGTCTGCTCGACGGTGCGCTCCATTGATCGCCTCCCTGGCGTTTGTTCTTGTCGTTGCGTCGGCTCAGCGGCGGGCGTTGGTTTTATCCAGGCTCGCTCACCAGCGCGGCGCCGGTCAAGAAATTCCGCAGGGAGGCACGGGCGGAGGCACGGGCGGCCGGACCGGGCGGTTCAGTCCGCCGCGCTGGCGCGCAGTTGCGCCTGGCTCGGCACGATGCGTGGGATGTTCAGGCCCACCGCCGCGACGATCGCCGACATGGCGGCGAACGCCGCCAGCGCATAGAGCCCACCCACGAAGCTGCCGGTCTGATCCTTGACCATGCCGACGATGGTCGGGCCGAAATAGCCGCCGAGATTGCCGAGCGAGTTGATCCAGGCGAACCCGCCAGCCATCGCGGTGCCGCTGAGGAACATCGAGGGAAGCGCGAACAGCGGTCCCTTGGTGCCGTAGAACCCGATCGCCGCGATCGACATGCCGACCAGCGACCAGTACGTCCCGATGGTTGCCGCCGCGACGATCAGCCCGATGGCGGAGACGGCGCAGGAGCCGAACAGGTTCCAGCGCCGCTCCTGCATCCGGTCGGAGACCTGGCCCCAGACGATCATGCTGATCGTGCCGCAGATATACGGAATGGAGGTCGCGAACCCGACCTGCATGTTGGACAGGCCGAGTTGCTTGATGATCTGCGGGATGAACAGCGCCATCCCGAGGCTCGCGGTAACGATGCCGAAATAGTTCAGCGAGATCAGCAGCACCTTGGCGTTCCAGAACGTCTCCCACAGGCTGAATTTGCGCACCGCCTCGATCTGGCGCTTCTCGGTCTCAAGCTGATCCACCAGCCACGCGCGCTCCTCGGCGGTCAGCCAGTGCGCCTTCGCCGGGCGGTCGGTCAGGTAGAACAGCACGCCGACGCCGAGCAGCAGGGTCGGGATCGCCTCGACGATGAACATCCATTTCCAGCCGGCGAGGCCCAGCAGCCCGTTCAGTTCCAACACACCCGTGGACATCGGCGCGCCCAGCGCGATCGCCAGCGGCAGCGCCATGGTGAAGCCGGAGACGATCCGCGCGCGGTGATGATCGGGGAACCAGTAGGTGAAGAACAGGATCAGGCCGGGGAAGAATCCCGCCTCGGCCGCGCCTAGCAGGAAGCGCAGGATCAGGAAGCCGGTCGGGCCGGTGACGAAGGCGGTGGCGCCCGACAGCAGGCCCCAGGAGATCATGATGCGGGCGATCCAGATCCGCGCGCCGACGCGCTCCATGATCAGGTTGCTCGGCACCTCGAACAGGAAATAGCCCCAGAAGAACGCGCCGGCGCTCATGCCGAAGACCGTGGCGGTGAGGCCGAGATCCTTGTTCATCGTCAGCGCCGCGAAGCCGACATTGATCCGGTCGAGATAGCAGAAGAAGTAGGTCAGGATCGCGAACGGCAACAGCCGCAGATAGACCTTGCGCATGGTCGTCTGCTCGATCGTGCGGGCCATTGTTTCCCTCCCCGGGGGTTTTTGTTGTGGCCGCAGCGTTGCCGCTGGCGGGAGGGCGGTCAACTGGTGGTGTTGTTGGGTAGTGGGTTGGTTTGGATGCCGCCTGGCGACCTTGAGCCAATGTTCGCGGCGGCGCGAAATTCAAGACTTTCGGATTTCCCGGAAGACATGATCGTAATAGGCGCGCACAGAAGCTGTCGCGCCGCGCTCGGCGAGCGGCCTAGCCCAAGCGGTCGCGGGACAGACGGCGTTGACGAACGCCCCCTCACGCGATTCACACGTCTGCCGACGCGGCCATTTCCTGGGGGCGGCGCTCCCTAGGAAATGGCCGTCACTATGAACCTCGCTTGCTTATAGACGCGCAGCGCCTTTTCATCCTTCGAGAGCAAGCCGTCGAAATATGTCGCATACGTTGCAAAAATCACGTCAACTAGGTCATTGCGCAGCCTGTCGGCTCGCACGTTGTCGGCCCCGCCCTGACTAATCCAATCGAGCGACCAGACAAAGGCGCACACCGAATGGCGGAATAGAAAGGCATTCCGCATCTCGGCTTCGCTCCTAAAGGGCGGGGGTGGATTCGGGTGCCGGCCCATGGTCATCAGCGTGAGACCGGTTATGAAAGCGATGGTCTTATGGATAAGGGTGCTTGGGAATGGCTCGCTTCTTCTAATAACCCATAGTTCTTTCGGTGTAAATTCCTTGCGAAGCTCTTTGATCGCGTCCGACATAATCGGCGCATCCACCAAAATCCGGTTCATCTGATCATCAGCTACGCGTCCATTCTCTAGCAGTTGCTGCTGTAGCATAGCGTCGCCAAGCTGCGCAGTGTGAAGGTGCCGGCAGAAGACTGGGAAATCCCGTGTTTGCCGCTCGTCAATCATTCGGCGTTGCAATCCGCTAGGGCGACCCCGTAGGCCGCAGACTTTCCCAGTTGGTTTCAAAATAACCACCTGCTTTGGGAATTGTGTGAGAATCTCCATTGAACGGAATATGGATACGAGAGTATTGCCCTTATATGCTTCCATGGCGGCATAATCGTTCAGCACCGCGAAATTTGTGCGTGAGCGGGCCAAGTAGGCGCGCAGTTCCGGCGACTGAAGCGCGTTGCTGTCCACTATCTTTCGGGTCGGGTTTCCCTGAGCGTGAGCCATGGCTTCACGATGCCATCGCGCCACGGCCCCGGCTAGTTACCTCGTCCGCGCATAATTCAAGAATTACGCACCGATAAATCGCGTCAACGAAATCAGCACGTTACCGCGTGCATAAATCCGGTGCGCATGCGCGCTCCACCCTTTGCGGACATCCAAACTCACCCACCACCTGTCGCTGGAAGCCCTAACTCGGCGGAATGAACCTCTGCGCGATGGCCTGGAACGGTTCCAGCGCCTCGCACCGCGACGCATGCGCGGCCAGTGCCGGCCAGCGTTGCAGGTCGAACAGCGCCGGGTGGGCCTCGGGGGTGAACCACTACCGACGCGACGATCCCCTTGCCAGGACAGGGCAATCGCATTTGACGTGTTTGTTCCAACATCGTCATGGCCGGGCTTGACCCGGCCACCCACGCGGCCAAAGCAGATGACAGTAACCCATTGAGAGAAAGCGCCTCACCACCGATAGCCGGCGGATGCATCACTGCGTGGGTGGCCGGGTCAAGCCCGGCCATGACGGTTTAGGAACGGAATTCAGCCAAATGCGATCGCCCCGCTTGCCAGGATTATATTCCTTGTGCTAGGAATCACGTCATGGAAGCGCCAGCCATCCCGGCCCCGGTCT
>PKWQ01000404.1 GCA_003133265.1 Acetobacteraceae bacterium | reverse complement strand
TCCTTGCGCGGCGCCCAGATCGGCACATCGGCGCCGCTCGCCGGGTCGTGGCCCCAGGCCACCACGCCGTCGTCGGGCGGCAGCGCGGTGGTGTCGGGCAGGATGATCAGCGGTGCCTCCAGCCCCTTGGAGCCATGCACCGTCATCACCCGCACCGTGCCGCCCGCCGCCTCCGCCTGGCGCTTCACCTCCGCCCCGGAGCGGCGCAGCCAGTGCAGGAAGCCTTGCAGCGACGGCGGATGGGTCCGCCCATAGGCCAGCGCCGCGTTCAGCAGCTCGTCCACCGGCTCGGCGGCCTCCGGCCCCAGCCGCGCGAACAGCCGCGCCCGGCCACCGAGTGGGCCCAGCGCCTCGGCCAGCAGCGCATACGGCGTCACGTAGTCCACCCGGCCGAGCATCGCGGCGATGAAGCCGTGCGCCGCCTGCCAGTCGGCCCGCTCCGCCGCGCGGGCACACAGCGCATCCCACAGCCGGCCGGGGCGATCCATCGCCAGCGCCATCAGGCTGTCGTCGCTAAGACCGCCGAGCGGGCTGGTCAGCACACAGGCGAGGTTCAGATCGTCTTCGGGCAGCAGCAGCGCGTCGCAGAACGCCATTAGATCCTGCACCGCCGGCTGTTCGGTCAGCACCAGCCGATCAAGCCCCGCCACCGCCACGCCGCGCTGCTTCAGCGCGCGCACCAGCGCCCGGGCGAGCGCATCACGCCGCCGCACCAGCACCAGTACATCGCCCGGCATCAGCGCCCGGCCGCGGCTTTCCAGCCTCACCGAGCCGTCGGTCTGGCGATGGATATAGTCGGCCAACGCCTCGGCCAGCCTCTCGCGCGCCGAGGGCGCGGCGGCGTTGCGCTCGGCCACCGTCCAGGGCTCCGGCGCCTCGGTGGGCGGTTCGGGGGCGAGCGGCCAGAGTTCCACCGTGCCCGCATGCCCGGCGCGGTCGGCGTAATGGGTCAGCGTCTCGCCATCCGCCACCACGCCTCGCGCGGCCAGCGGATCGGCGAACACCGCGTCCACCAGCGCCAGCACCGGCGTGGTGGAGCGGAACGACACATCCAGCGGCACGTCCTCCCACCGCCGTCCGGCGCCCTGGACCATGGCGCGCAGCTGGGCGCGCTCGCGGTCGAAGCCTTCCGCGTCGGCACCCTGCACCGAGTAGATCGACTGCTTGCGGTCGCCGACGGCGAAGACGGTGCGGCTGGCGTCGCGCGCACCCGATCCGGCGAAGAATTCCTCGGTCAGCCCGCGGGCGATCCGCCACTGTGCGGGCGCGGTGTCCTGCACCTCGTCCAGCAGCAGATGGTCCAACCCGCCGTCCAGCTTGTAGAGCACCCAGGCGGCGCCGGGATCGATCAGCAGCGCCGACGTGCGCTGGATCAGGTCGTCGTAATCGAGCAGCCCGGCCTGCTGCTTGCGGCTGGCATACGCGCCGATCACCGGGGCGGCCAGCGTGACCAGGGCGGCGGAAATGCGCGCCAGCTCCAGGGCGCGGAGCTGATCGTCCACGCCGACCACGCGCTCGGCCTCGGCGACGCAGGACAGCACCAGCTCCGGGTCGGTGTTGGCCAGATTGCCCCTGACGAAGCCGCCGGCCTTGCGCGGCTCGCCGGCCTTGGTCAGGAAGATTTCCCGCCACGCGCCCCAGTTCTCGGCCCTGTCGGCGGCCGGCAAGCCGAGCCAGCCGAGGATGCCGCCGGCCATCTGCTTGACCGAGGCCGTGCCCTTCCGCTCCAGCGCCCGCGCGGCATCGCGCAGCCCCGCCTCCCCATCCCAGCCGACGGCACGGGCGAGGATCGATGCCCGGTCATCGCCCGCGCGCAGCCCCAGCACGCGCGACTGGGCCGCAAGCAGCGCGGCCGGGTCCATCCGGGCAACCGCCTCGAACCGGACCGGATCGGCGCGCAGCGCATCGACCAGCTTGCCGAAATCGGCAAGCGAGGTGAGCCCGGCCAGCAGTGCCAGCGCGGCGCGCATCGGCGCGTTGCTGTCGGCCCTGGACAGCATGTCCTCGCGCGCCTCGGTCAGCGCGTCGGCGGCGTCGCGGTCTTCCACCAGCTGGAAATGCGGCGAAAGCTCCGCCTCCAGCGGGAAGCGGCGGAGCAGCGACTGGCAGAAGGCATGGATGGTGCCGATGCGCATGCCGCCGGGCAGGTCGAGCACCTCGGCGAACAGGGCGCGCGCCTTGCGGCGCGTGTCCGCGTCGGGAGTCACGTCCAGGGCGCGCAGCTTCGCGTCCAGTCCGGCATCATCCAGCGTGACCCAGGCGCCGAGCGTCTGGTTCAGCCGGATCGCCATCTCGGCCGCCGCCGCCTTGGTGAAGGTCAGGCACTGGATGCGCGCGGGATCGGCGCCGCCCAGCATCAGCCGCAGCAGCCGGTCGGTCAGCAGCTTGGTCTTGCCCGAGCCCGCCGAGGCGGCGACGAAGGCGGAAACCGCCGGGTCGGAGGCGCGGCGCTGCTCGGCGCTGGCCCGGGCGCGGGCGCGTGGGTCGGTCATGGCGCGTCCGCCTCGCCGTCGGCCGCCCATTCGGCAACGCGGGCGAGTTGGGCGTAATCAGAGAAACGCGGCGCCAGCGCGGGATGCGGGTGCGACAGATAGCAGCGCGCCGGATCGTCGAACGCGGCAATCAGGGTGCGCAATCCCGCGGCCGCCACCGCGACGGCGGTGGCGATCGCGCCGGCATCGCCCTTGCACAGCAACCGCACCTCGCCCGCCTCCATGCCGCCGGTCAGGTGCCAATAGGCCAGCTCCGCCACCGTGCCGCGCAGTTCCGACCCGAACGCCCCGGCCTCGGCCATCGCCGCCTCCAGCAGCAATTGCGGCGCCAACCCGGCATCCACCTGCTTCTGCGACGGCGGCGTGCCGGTCTTGTAGTCGATGATGCTGAACGTGCCGTCGGCGCGCTGCTCGATCCGATCAGCGCGCCCCCTCAGAGTGAAATGCTGCACGGGCAAATCCCAGGCGCCCTTGATCTCCGACAGGATCGCGAGCGGCGGCGCATCGGCTCGCCGCTTGATCTCGTATTCGGCAACCCAGTCGGCGATGCGATCCAGCCGTGGCTGCCACCATGCGGCGAGCGCGGGACGCAGCCTGGCATCCCCCAGCGCGTCCGCCAGCGCCGCGCGCAGCTTGCCGACGGCACTCGCCGGCCAAGCCGTGCCGTGCTCGCGCAGGAAGCGGTTGATGCCGGCATGCACCAGCGAACCGTAATCGGCGGCGTCGGTGGACTGGTCCAGCGGATCGAGCGGGCGCAGCTTCAGAATGTGGCGGGCGTAGATCGCGTAGGGATCGCGCAGCCAGGTCTCGATCTCGGTCACGCTGAGCGCGCGCGGGCGTTTGCCGACCGGCGGGCAGGGGCGCGGCGCGGCGACCGGGCGCGGCCTGTCCGCCGGTCGGTCCAACGCATCGGCCCAGGCGACGGCGGAATGCTCGGACAACTCGGCACCCTGCCCGGCCAGGAACGCATCCAGCCGCGTCAGCCAGCGTGCCGGCACCGCCGGAGCGCCGTCGCGGCGGCGGGGACAGGACAGCACCATTGTCGGCGCGGCACAGGCGCCGGAGAAGAAATCGTGCGCGTCCTGGCCCACCGCTTCCTCGGGCGAGGGCAGCCCGACCTTGGCGCGCATCTGCCGGCTCATCCACGGGCCCGGTTCAGTGGTGCGCGGCCAGACGCTCTCGGCCAGCCCACCGAGAACGATCGTCTCCGCCGATTGCAACCGGGCTTCCAGCAGACCCCAGATGAACACGCGCGGATGCTCCGCCCCTTCCCGCCCGCGCAGTGCCCGGCGGGTACGCACGGCGATGCCCTCCAGTACCGCGTCGAGCAGACCGGGCAGCGTCTCGCGCCGTTGGTCGGGCAGAATCGGCAGCACCGCCAGCACGGACGCAAGCTGCGCGGCCAGCGCCTCGCCCTCCTCGCCGGCCCAGAGCCGGGCGGGACCAAGTATCTCGTCGGTGGCGGCGAGACGCTCGGCGGCCTCGACCAACGCGGCGAGCATCTTCGCCGGCGCTTCCTCGGGCGCGGTGGCGATACGGATCGCGGGCTCCAGGCTGGCCTCCAGCCGTTCCAGCAGATCGACGGTCTCAGCCGTCCCCGCCCTGGCAAGCCCCAGGCGCAGGCCGGTGAGCCCTTCCTGCGGGCGAGGGCCGCGCAGGATGGCAATTTCCAGGGCACGGGCCGCGGCACGACAGGCGGCTTGCGGCAGGCCGGCGGCGGCCAGCGGGTGCTTCAGCAGCGCCAGCAACGGCACCGGCGCCAGATGTTCCGCCACCGCGCGCGCCAGCAGCCGCAGGAACACCGCCGGCGGCGTCTCGGCCAGCTTCTCGCCGGCGCTATCGTCGGCGACGATGCCGAAGCGGGCCAGCTCGGCGGCGACACGGCCGGCCAGATCGCGGTCCGGCGTGACCAGGGCAGCACGGGCGCCTTGGGTTTCCAGCGCGTCGCGTAGCACCAGCGCGATGGCGGCGGCTTCCTGCTGCTGATCGGCGGGCGTCAGTCGATGCAGGCCATCGAGGGCGGCAGGAGTCTTCCTGCGCCAGTCGGACAGCGCGGCGGCGGGCAGCAGGGCGCGGGAGAGCATGCCGGCGCGGCCGGCGGGCACATCGGATGCCGGCATCGCCGGCCACTGCCGCACGTCGCCGGGCCGCGCGCCGAGGCCGTTCAGCAGCATGCGCAGTCCCGCCTGCGGGTGCGCCGCGTCCAGCCCGTCCCAGACATCCTCGGCCATCGCCGTATCGAGCCCCGGCAGCACCACCGCGCCGCGCTCCAGCCCGGCGATCACGCNNAGATCACGCGCAACAGCCGCGCCACCGCCGGAATTCCGCCCGTCGCGCCTGCCGCCCATACGCGATGCACGGGCGGCTGACGGGTCCAGGCATCGGCCTGCGCGTTCAGCAGCGCCACCTGCCGCGCGGCCGGGTTCATCAGCCCTTGTTCGGCCAGCCATGCCGGCCAGGCCTGGGTGACGATGGCGAGGAATTTCAGCGTCTCCTGCCAATGCGCGGCGAAATCCGCATCCGCCGCCTCCGGCAGGCGGGCGGCGAGGTCGATCTCCGCCCGCTCCGCCTCGTCCATCAGCCGCGCCAGCTCTCCGGCCAGCAGCCAAGCGCCGTCGGCCGCCCGCGGCGCGCCGTGCCGGCCATCCAGCGCCAGGATCAGCCGCGCCAGCACCGCCAGCCGCTGCGCCGGATCGACCGCTGGCGGCAAATCGAGCGCACCGGCCAGCGCCAGCGGCGCCTCGTCCAGCGCGCCGAGCGCGACGATGCGCGGCAGCAGCAGCGGCCGTCCGTCGGAGACGCGCAGGAACGCCTCCGCCAGCGCGCGCGCGGCGCGACGGGTGGGCAGCAGGATCAGGCCCTGCGAGACGGCAAGCGGGTCGGGATCGGCGTTCTGCCACTCCGCCGCGATGGCGTCCAGGAAGGACACATGCGGCGGGATGGTGAACAGATTCACCGCATCTCCCCATAGGCGGGCGCGTGCAGGAAGTGTTCCGCGTCCCGCAGATCATCCGGCGTGGACAGGTGGAACCACAGCCCGTCATGCACCACGACCTTCAGCCGCCCCGCCGCCATCGCGCGGTCCCAGGCGCGATTCAAGGAGAACGGCGCATCCGGCATTCCGTCCAGCAGCGCCGGACTGACCAGCTGCACGCCGGCATAGATGTAGGGCACCACCTGACGCTCGCCGCGCCGGGTCGGCCGGCCCCATTTGTCGACCGCGAAATCGCCGAACCCGACGTCGGCGCGGACCTGGAAGCCGCGATGCACCAACAGCACGCCGTCCATCTCGGCCGGATCGAACGCGGCGGCAAGGCGCGCGAGCGCCGGGCGCGGGCCGTCCACCCAATAGGCATCGCCGTTGACGACGAAGAACGGGTCCGGCCCCAGATGCGGCACTGCGGCGCGGACGGAACCGCCGGTGTCGAGCAACCGTTCCTCCCGCATCAGGAGCGTGCGCGGCTTCAGGCCGGCGGCGTCGCGCGCGGCCAGATGCGCCGCGATCCGCTCGGCTCGCCAATGCGCGTTGACCACGACGCTGTCGACGCCGACGGCGAGCAGCCGGTCGAAGGCGTGATCCATCNNGTTCCAGCAGCGGCTTCGGCGTGTGCTCGGTCAGCGGGCGCATCCGGGTGCCGAGGCCGGCGGCCAGCAGCATCGCGGTGCGCGGTCGGACTATCATGCGGCGATTCCCCGTGGGTTGGCGCGGTATTCGGGCGGTATCCAGCGGTCCATCGCGGCGGCAAGCGGCGCGGCGGCCGGGTGGCGCAGCGCCTGCCCCAGCAGCCGCCAGCTACGCGGACCATGTACCAGATAACTGGGCCGTCCGTCGCGCCGGGCGAGTCGCACCCATTGCGCGGAGACCCGCAAATGCCGCTGCGCCGCGCAGGCGATGAAGGCAGCTTGGAAATCAGGGCCGTCCAGTTCCGGCCGCGCGGCAAGGTAGCGCGCCAGTGCCCGCTCGGCGAGGTCCACAGAAATATCGCGCCGTGCGTCCTGGATCAGCGACACCAGATCATAGGCCGGATGGCCGAGGCCGGCGCCCTGGAAGTCGATCACGCCCAGGCGGCGTATGCCGGACCGATCCGCCAGCCACAGCAGGTTGCCGGGGAAGAAGTCGCGATGCACGAAACAGACCGGCCCGGTCGCGACCGGGGCGAGCAGGGCGGCGAGCGCGTCAGCGAAATCGCGCCGTGCCGCCTCGGGCGCCGGGACGCCGAACGTCGCCGGCCACCACCAGTCGAACAGGGTGCCCCGCGCCGTAGCGGACATCTCGGCCGCCCCCCAGGCGGGCAGATCGGCGGGTGGCCCGGCTTGCTGGATCGCCACCAGCACGTCCACCGCCGCGTCGAACAGCTCCTCGCGCGGCGCCATCGCCGACAGCAGCGCGTCGCCCAGGTCTTCCTCCAGCAGCAGCCCGGCGGCCGCGTCCGCCGCCAGAATCGCCGGCACCGACAGGCCGATCCGCGCCAGATGCGCGCCGATGCGTAGAAACGGCGAGACATCTTCCGGCGGCGGCGCGTCCATCAGCACCGCCGAACGCGGGCCGTCCAGAATGCGCCAATACCGGCGGAAACTCGCATCCTGCGCCAGCGGCTCGATGCGCGCCGCGTCGTAGCCATGCCGCGCCAGGAAACCGGCGATCTCCTGCTCGCGGCTCATCCCAGCCGGTCCGCCCAGCCGGCCAGCGTGGCGGCACGGACGTCGTCGTCCAGCGGGGTCAGCGTCACCACCAGCGCGTCCGCCGGGCGCAATTCCTCCAGCCGGTCGGGCCATTCCACCAGCACCACGCCTTCCCGCGCCTCGTCCCAGCCCAGCTCCTCCAGCGCCGCCGGACCGTCCAGCCGCCAGAGGTCGAAATGCCAAACCGGACCGATGCGTGTGTCGTAGCCCTGCACCAGCGTGAAGGTCGGGCTCGGCACCTCCAGCACCGGATCGGCGGTGAGCGCGCGTAGGAAGGCGCGGGCGAAAGCGGTCTTGCCGGCGCCGAGCGGACCTTCCAGCAGGATCGCATCGCCCGGCCGCGCGAGCGCCGCCAGCCGGACGGCCAGCGCCTCGGTGGCCGCGAGGTCGGGGAGATCGAACTGTCGGGATGTGCCGCACATGCGCGCCCAATCTGCCCGGAGGCGGGGCAGGCGACAACTGGTGGCTTGATCGCTTGCCCCGCCGGGTCTACGCGCCGTGCATGGGACAGATCATCGAAACCGACGTCGCGATCGTGGGTGCCGGACCGGCCGGCCTGTTCGCCGTGTTCGAGCTGGGCATGCTCAAGCTGCGCGGCGTGCTGCTGGACGCGCTGGACGAGGTGGGCGGCCAATGCACCGCGCTCTACCCCGAGAAACCGATCTATGACATCCCCGCCCACCCGGCGATCGAGGCCGGGGAATTGGTGTCGCAGCTCGAAAAGCAGATCGCGCCGTTCGATGCCCCCCGCCTGCTCGGGCGGCGGGTGAACGGGCTGGCGGGCGGGATCGGCGACTTCACCCTGACCACCGACCGCGACGACACGATCCACGCCAAGGCGGTGATCGTCGCCGCCGGCGTCGGCGCCTTCGGCCCCAACCGGCCGCCGCTGGACGGGCTGGCCGCCTACGAAGCGACCGGCTCGGTGCAATATTACGTCCGCCGGCGCGAGGAATTGCGCGGCAAGCGCGTGGTAATCGCCGGCGGCGGAGATTCGGCGGTGGACTGGGCGCTGGCGCTGAAGGACATCGCCAGCGTCTCCGTCATCCATCGCCGGCCGAAATTCCGTGCGGCGCCGGAAACCGCCGCGCGACTGGACGAGGCGGCGGCGCGCGGCGAGATCGACATGGTGATCCCCTACCAACTCCATGCCCTGCACGGCGCGGGCGGCGTGCTGACCGAGGTCGAGGTCGCCACGCTGCAAGGCCAGACCAAGCGCCTGCCGGCCGACGTGCTGCTGCCGTTCTTCGGCCTGTCGATGGATCTGGGTCCGATCGCCGCCTGGGGGCTGGAGTTGGATCGCCACCATGTGAAGATCGATCCGAGCAGCTGTGCCACCAGCATCCCGGGGGTGTTCGCGATCGGCGACGTGGTCACCTATCCCGGCAAGCTGAAACTGATCCTGCAAGGTTTCGCCGAAGCAGCGGTGGCGGCACACGCCATCCACCCGATCGTGCATCCCGATCAGGCATTGCACTTCGAGTATTCCACATCGAAAGGCGTGCCCGGGACGTAAGGCGGCCTCGACTAATCGGCCGCGACGGTCAGGCCCGGGCGCGCGCCGGCCAACCGGGCGCGAACGGCGTCGCCGAACGCCTCGAAGATGCGCCTGGATACATGGTCGGTCTCGAAATCATATTCCGGGTGCCATTGCACGCCCACCGCGAAGCCCGGCACGTTGGCCGCCCGCACGCCCTCGATGGTGCCGTCGGGCGCGACGGCTTCCACCGTCAAGCCAGGCGCCAGCCGTTCGATGCCCTGATTATGCAGCGAGTTCACCGGGATTTCCGTCGTCTCGGCCAGCCGGTGCAGCCAGCCGCCCTGGACCAGCCGCACGGTATGCGCCTTGCCCTGACGTACCTTGGCCGAAGGCTGAATCGGCGTCGAGTGATCCAGCCGGTCCGGCAGATCCTGCAACCGCTGATGCAGCGAGCCGCCCAGAGCGACGTTGAATTCCTGCAAGCCACGGCAGATCGCCAGCACCGGCAGGCCACTTGCCACCGCCGCGCGGATCAGCGCCAGGGTGACGGCATCGCGTGCCGGGTCCTCCGGCGTGCCTTCGGCATGTGGCGGGCCGCCATACAGGCTCGGCTGCACGTTCGATCGGCTGCCGGTCAGGATCAGTCCGTCGATCCGTTCGATCAGCGTCTCGATGTCGGCGTTGTCGCCATTGGCGGGGATCAGCACCGGCACCGCGTGGACCACCTGGTCGGTGGCGCGCACATACGTGTCAGACGCCGCGTGGTTCGGCATGCCGAAGATGCCGAATTGCTTAGAGCAGCAGCTAATGCCGACCAGGGGCTTCATGATTCGGGATAGCGTCCTTACCTGGCAGCATCATTGTCGCGTTTTGCGTCGAAAAGAAGTCAATTCCGCGGATGCCGGCCATGTCGCCGCGGCTTTTCTCAGCCGCCGCCGCTGTTGCCGCCGGAGGGGGGTGGGGCGGCGACATCGAACAGCTTCTCGTCGAACGTGCCCCCGAGCACGACGTTGAACAGCGTCACCCGCGTCTCCTGGCGCTGCTGATCGAGCACCGACCATTGGCGCAGCGCCAGCGGCGCATCG
>PKWQ01000035.1 GCA_003133265.1 Acetobacteraceae bacterium | reverse complement strand
GCCTGCTGGATAAACGGCCCCGCGGCGCATGCACTCGACTACGACGACGTCGCGCTGCGCGGCCATCCCTCCACCGTGCTGGTGCCGGCCATCCTGGCGGAGGCCGAGGTGCTTGGCGCCACCGGGCAGGACATGCTCGTGGCCTATATCGCGGGCTACGAGACCTGGGCTGAAATGGTGCGGCGCGACGCGCCGATGTACCACCAGAAGGGCTGGCATCCCACCGGCANNCGCGCACGGCGATCGCGATCGCGCTCGGTGCCTCGCAAAGCGCCGGGATCATGGCGAATTTCGGCACCATGACGAAGCCGTTCCATGCCGGCCGCTCGGCGCATTCCGGCATCATCGCCGCACGCCTGGCGGAAGCCGGCTTCACCGCCAACACGGACGCGCTCGAACATCCGCAGGGCTTCCTCAGCGCCATCTCGCCGACGGGCAATCCCGATCGCACCGGCGACGGCAAGCTGGGCGAGGACTGGGCGATCATCAAGCACGGCCTCAGCATCAAGAAGTATCCCGCCTGCTACGGCACGCACCGCGCGATCGACGGCATGCTGGACCTGTTGGCGGCGCACCCGGTGAAACCCGCGGATGTGAAGAAGGTGTCGGTGCATTTCGGGTCGTTCACCTCGAAAGTCCTGCGCAACCGTCAACCGGACACCGGGCTCGCCGCGAAGTTCAGCATGGAATTCGCCATGGCCAGCGGCGTCATCGCGCACCGCGTGAGCCTGGCCGAGCTGACCGATCCGTTCGTCCAGCGCAAGGACGTGCAGGACATGATGCGCCGGGTGGAACGCGATCTGACGGACGAGACCGACCCGGAGAACCCGAGTTCGTCACCGTACGAGCAGATCCGTATCGAAACCACCTCCGGCCAGGTGTTCGAGAGCCCGAAGGTGACACGCGCGCGCGGCCACGCGGAACGGCCGCTGACGGAACAGCAGTTGCACGATAAGTTCGTCGACTGCCTCACCATCGGCGGCTCCGCCGTCCCGGCGGAGACTTTGTTCGGCCGCCTGCAGGCGATGCAGTCGGTCACCGCCCGCGACCTGACCGCGGTCCACTGATCGGCCGCCTGAGGTTGGCCACGGCAGCGCGCCGTGGCCAACCGCCAGCCGTGGATCAGCCGGCCCGCTGGACACGAACCGGGGCGACGGCGAGCGAGGGGCTCACCACCTCGAGCGACAGCCCCGTGGTGGCCGGCCCCAACAGATAGACCAGTCCGCGCACGATGTAGCAGCCGGCGATGAAGGCGAAGACCGTCGTATAGCCCAGCTGCGAAAACACCGCAGCAATGATAAACGGCCCGCCCACATTGGCGACCCGGCCGATGCCGTAGGTGATCCCGTTGCCCTGCGAACGCAGCTCCGTCGGATAGAGTTCCGAGGCGTAGGTGTAGCTGCTGACCGTGGCAGCCTGCAGTCCCATCACCACCAACGAGCCGAGCAGCATGATCAGGATCGGATTTTCGCTGAGGCCGAACAGCACGCCGCAAACCGCGACGAACACCGAAATGGCGACATTGAACCATTTGCGTTCGAAGCGTTCGATCAGGTCCGCCGCGATCAAGGCGCCGATCGGATTGCATAGCGCCATGACGCTCGTATAGGTGAGCGACTTGACGACGGTGATGCCGTGCTGGAACAGCAGCGTCGGCACCCAGGAGAAGAAGCCGTAGAACCCGACCGTGCCAAGGATGGAAACGGTGCTGAGCAGAATAGTGCGGCCAAGGTAGCGCTCGCGCAGAAGGCCGCCATAGCCAGCCCGACCCTGCCGGGGCGGCTCGGCCACTGACACCAGCGGCGGCAGGCTCGCTCCCCCTGCCACGGCAAGGCGCTCAAGCGCATCGATCTCGGCGTCCGCTTCGGCGGTACGATTATGGCTGTGCAGCCAGCGCGGCGATTCGGGGATGCGCACGGCATAGACCAGCGCCAGTATGCCAAGGCCGCCCCAGATGAAGATCAACCGCCAGCCCCAGGGGGCCAGAGGTACGACGAAGCGCGACACCCAGGCGGTGGCGGGAATGCCGAGCAGGCCGATGGTCATCACCAGCCCCATGTAGCGACCCCGCCGGGCCGCCGGGAAGAACTCGGTGATGTAGGTGTTGGCGATCACGGTCATGGCGGACAGGCCGATGCCGGTGACGAAGCGCGTGAAAGCAAGTGAGAGAATGTCCCACGCCAAGGCGTTGACGAGGGAGAATCCCGCATAGAGCATCAGGGCGTAGATCAACCCACGCTTGCGTCCGACACGATCGGCCACCAGACCGCCGAACACCGCGCCCAGGAACATGCCGCCGAAACTCGCCGAGGTTATCAGAGCGACGGTATCGACCGAAATGCCCCATTCCTTGATGATGGCGGGTGCGGCGTAGGCAAAGGTGTTCAGGTCGCCAAGCTCGAAGAAATAGGCGAAGGCAAGGGCCAGGAAGACCGTGCGATGCACCGAGGTGATAGGCAGGCGCTCAAGCCTCGCACTGATTCTGGTTGTAGTGCTTGTCATGGCGTTTCCTCTTTTTTGTTTTGGTTGCCGAAAACGCGTATTATCCCGAAGGGCCGTAGATCGCGTCGGGCAACCACATCGTCAGTATAGGCACGTAGGTAATGATGCCGAGCATGATCAGCAGCAGGATCAGGAACGGCAGGATACCCTTGATCACCTCCAGCACCGGAGCGTCGCAGATGGTCGAGAGCACGTAGAGGTTCAGCCCGACCGGCGGATGTATCAGCGCGATCTCCATATTGTGGGTGAAGATGATCGCGAAATGCACCGGATCGACGCCGAGCGGCTTCAAGGCTGGCGCCAGGATCGGCATCACTACCAGCAATGTCGAGGCGACTTCCAGGAAGCAACCCAGGATCAGCAGCAATATGTTGATCGACAGCAGGAACATCCACGTTTTCATGTGGTGGTCGAGCGTGAACTGCACGAGCTTCGCCGGGATGCCCGACTGTGTCATCCAATGGCCGAAGGCAAGCGCGGTGGCGACGATCATCATGATGGTCGCCGCGTTGCGGATCGCATCCGCGATCACGTCGAGCGTCTCGGTCCAGTGGAAGCCACGATAGATAAACAGGCTGACGAAAAGTGCCGCCAGCGACGCCAGCGTCGCCGCCTCGGTGACCGTGACAAGGCCGCCATAAATGCCGCCGATCACGATCACCGGCACCGCCAGGGCCGGCGCGGCATGCGCGATGGCGCAGAGTGTCTGGCGGAACGGCACCGCCGCCTCACGCGGGAAGCCTTTCTTGCGCGCGTAGTAGATCACCCAGACAGCGAAGGCCGCCGCCTGCAGAATACCGGGCAGGATGCCGGCGAGGAACAGCCGCGGCACCGATTGCTCGGTGATGATGCCATACAGCACCAGCGCCAGACTGGGCGGGATGACGATGCCGATGGTGCCAGACGCGCCAGTTACGCCCATCACGAACGGGCGCGGATAGCCGCGCTCCAGCATCGCCGGGATCAGGATCGTGCCCATCGCCAGCGCCGTGGCGACAGAGGAGCCGCAGATCGAGGCAAACAGCGCGCACGCCACCACGGTGACGAGGCCGAGCGATCCTTGGATGCCACCGAACAGAGCGGTCGCCAGTTCGACCAGCGCCTTGGCGACACCGCCACGGCGCATGAAGGCGGCGGCCATGACGAATAACGGCAGCGCCATCAGCGCCGGCGAGTTGAGCTCGTTGATCATGGTCTGCGCCAGACCGATCATCTCCTCGCCGCTGGCCATGAACAGCGCCGCCGCACAGAGGCCGAGCACCAGGAACACCGGCATGCCAGCAGCGAGCAGACCAAAGAACATCAGCAGGAACAAAGCTGGGCCCATGGTGCGCGCGCCCTATTCGTGCGACAGCGGCAGCGGCGCGGCGTCTTCCGCGACGAAGTGGAACAGCAGCCGATAGAGCCGCAGCACGTAGCGGACGCTCATCAGCAACGTGCCAAGCGGCAGCGCGGCGTAATAGATCGCCATCGGGAATGCGAGCGGGCTCAGGCTGCGCTCATTGAATTCCAGCGCATCGGCGACGATAAGCGTGCCGTACCAGACCAGGCCAGCGCAGAACGCCAGGGCGCACACGCTGTTGCCGATCTCCACCACCCGGCGCGCGTGGGGGGACAGCATGCGCAGCACGAGGTCGGGCCGCACATGGCTGTCGGTGGCCACCAGGTTGGAGCCTGCGATGAACACCGCCCAGACAACGACATAGACCCCGAGCTCATTCGCCCACGGCGCGGCAAATTCTGGTTTGATGTAGCGGCCGGCGATCTGGTAGGTGCCGATTATCAGGGCGAAGGCGCCGAGCACGCCGATCACGCGTCGCTCGTAGCGGTCCCATAGCGCGATCATGGCGCTGCCGCCGTCGTACTGACTTGGGCGGGAGCGCCCGGCGGGATCATTGCTGCTGTTTCAACAGAGCGAGCAACGGCGCGGAGATTTTCATCTGCCGCGCCCACTCGTCAGTCTGCTCCAGCATGCCGGCCCGGATCGTGGCGAGCTGCTGCGGTGTCGGATCAATCAGCTTGACGCCGTGCTCCTCCATCGTCTTACGCGCATTGGCCTGCCGCTGATCCATTGCCTCGCGGTAGCGCGGATTGTTTTTCGCCCACACGTCGAGCACCAGCTTCTGCAGATCGGGCGGCAGCTTGTTCCAGAAACGCTCGGTCACCATGGGGATGTACTGGCCCAGATTCTCATGCGTCATGAAGCCGTATTTGGCGCCGGTCTCCCACAGCTTGGCGCTGGCGAAGCTCTCGTTGGTGGTGGTGAGGCCGTCGAACAGCCCCTGGGAAAGGGCCAGCGGCACATCCGGCCAGGCAGTCATGTCGGGAATCGCGCCATAGAACCTCACATGCAGGAACTGCGCGGTGCCGCCGGCGACGCGTACCTTCAACCCCTTCAGGTCGGCGGCACTCTCGATCGGCTTCTTCAGCGTGTAGAAATTCGAATGGCCGAGGTCGAACCACGTGCCGATAACCTTGACGTTCAGCGCCTTTTCCACTTCGCCATTGACCATGTCGCCGGCCGGGCCATCGGTGAGGTGATGCACCTCCTCCGGAGTACGCCCGAAGAACATCGGCAGCCACACGGCGTCGGTGTCGGGCACGAAGCCGGTCAGTTCCCAGGTGCCGGGAACCGACATCTCGACGGCGCCCTGGCGCATCGCCTTGGCGATATCGCGGTCACGATAGAGCTGGCCGCTATGGAACATCTCGGTCACGATCCGCCCGCCCGAGGCCTGTTCCAGTTGCTTGAGATAATCAGTGACAAACACCGTGCGCCCGTGCGTGGCGGAGGTGTCGAGCGAGCAGCGCAGATGGAATTTCTCCTCATCCGCGCGCGCGGGGGAGAACAGCACGCCGCCCAGCAGAAGCGGCAGCAGGAGCCGTCGGCAGATCGAGGCTAGCATGGCGAACCTCCTTGCGATTTATTCTAATGGCGTGTCCAGGCCGATCGCGCCGCTGGCGGCGAGATCGGTTATGTCCGTCGCGCTGTAGCCCAACCGGCGCAGCACCTGTTCGGTGTGCTCGCCGAGCCGAGGCGGCGGCAATGCGATGGCGCCTGGGGTCTCGGTGAATTTCAGCGGCAGGCCGGCCATGCGGATCGGGCCGGCGCCGGGCACGTCCATTTCGACCACCATATCGCGCGCCGCCACCTGCTCCTCCTCGACGATCTGCGCGACATTGTTCACCGGCGTTGACGGCACGCTGCGCGCGCGCAGCCGTTCCTCCCAGTATTTCACCGGATGATGGTGCAGCACCGCATTGATCATGCCGATCAGCAGATCGCGGTTTTCCGCCCGCGCGCCGGCGGTGTGGAAGCGCGGATCGTCCGCCCATTCCAAATGATAGAGAGCGTCGCAAAAATCCCGCCACATGCGCGGGTTGAACGCGGCGATGACGATCCAGTCGTCGGCGGCGCGAAACGCCTGATAGGGCACGCTGATACCGCTGCCGCTGCCGCCGCGCTGCGGCACCTCGCCCGTCGCGAAGTGGCGGGTAAGGTGGTAGGACAGCATCGCCATCTGCCCTTCCAGCAACGAGGTATCGACGCGCTGACCGCGGCCGGTGCGGTGGCGCGCCTCCAGCGCCATCAGGATGCCGATCGTCCCCATCATGCCGGCGCCGATGTCGGCAACCGAGAGGCCCATCTTCGAGGGCGCGCGGTCGGGCTCTCCGGTGATGCTCATGCCGCCGGAATAGGCCTGCATGAACAGGTCATTCGCCGGCTCGTCGCGGCGCGGNNAGCGACTCGTAATCGAGCCCGGCGCGCGGCAGCGCCTCGACCCGGTAGTTGCCGAGCAGCACGTCTGATTCGAGGGCCAGTTTGCGCGCGATCGCGCGGCCCTCCGGGCTTTTCAGGTCGAGCGCGACGCTGAGTTTGTTGCGGTTGGCGGCCGCGAAATAATAGGGCACCTTGCCATGGAAATACGGAGGCCAACCACGGCTGTCGTCGCCCACGCCAACGCGTTCGACCTTGATGACCTCGGCACCGTAGTCCGCGAGCATCATGCCGCAATACGGGCCCGCCATGGCGACGGTGAACTCGACGACCTTGATACCGGACAGCGGGCCACTCATTTTCGGCATATCCTCATTCTTTGCCGCGCTGCCGGTGCGGGAGTTGCTCCCGATCCGACCGATACGATCCCCCACGCTCGCGTTGGCGCTGGCGCCCGGTTGGCCCGGGCGTGCCTATGGCGGCAACCCGCCGTATCATCCAGCGACAGGCCGCGCGATTCTAGATTTGCAGTTGGGCCGGCGTCGCATCGATTGTCAAGCAACCGAAGCACAGCAACCGAAGCACCAACTTCCCAACGGTACTGCCTGACCATGCCGTTGGTAACCGCCGCCTGGGCGGGGAAACAGCGACCCCGATTTGGTCGTTTCTCCGGGGTCCTGTCATTCAGAATGAAAGGATACCGATACCTTCGCGGATGGGCGCGGCGAATTGGAATCCGACGCATGCCAGGGGCACGAGGCATACATGGCTTGGCATAGCCGGACGGCCTGGGATCGGCGGGTGGGCACGTTGCATGGCGTGGCATCCCGTCGTATTGGGATGGGGNNCTGAGAGATGCGACCAGCCACCGGATCGGCCGCATCGGGGTGCAGACGAGGGAGATGTACAGATATGGATTTCGGATATTCACCGGAACAAGAGGCGCTGCGACGCGACGTCCGCGCCTTCATCGCTGAGAACCTGACCGATGCCGTCCGCGCCGAGATGGACGACGCAAGCGAAGGCTTCGGTGCCAGCCCTGGCCGTCACAGCGGCCCCTCGCTCAACGACCTGTTCAGGAAGATCGGCGAGCGCGGCTGGCGCGGGATCAGCTATCCGAAGGAATACGGCGGCCAGGGCGGCGACCGCATGACGCAGTATATCGTCGAGGAGGAGTTCGCCCGCGTCAACATCTCGGTCGGCCTTGGCGGCAGCGGCGCGCCGGCGATCCTGGCGGCGGGCACCGAGGAGCAGAAGCG
>PKWQ01000088.1 GCA_003133265.1 Acetobacteraceae bacterium | reverse complement strand
CCACCATACCCTCAGCACTTCGGAGCCTGGTCAGCGGCTTACCGCCTGGCAGGGGGCGCTGCCTGCACCAAGAGTACGGAAGAGCCTCCGTTTGGTGCCGATTCATACAAAAGGAGCCCTGACGCCCTTCGGTCAGTGCAGCCCGGATGCGTTCGTTCCGGTGGCAGCGGTGGTCCTGCTTCCCCCCATCCCCGCCGGTACAAGTGGCGATGGGTGTGAATAATCGCCCACAACGGACACTATCAAATTCGGAGAATCCAATCCGTTACTGTGCCGGCCGGCGTCGGGACCCCATGCCGTTTCACAGGTTTCCGTACATTGGATCATTCCGACAAGGTTTGTCGTATAGTTTTCGGAGGAAAAACAGCTTGCTTTTGGGGGAAGCCGCGGGCATGGCGGAAATCGAATGATTCCCGCCAATACCGCCGGCGCACCTGGTCGCCGTCGAAATGGTCCAACCCGATGTTCTGTCTTGCAAGTTGCGCCAGACCGTTCCAGCTTTGTCCGCTTATCTGTCAAACCGGTAATGCGTTTCGTTGGTTATGGCCTATGATGCACCGGCGTCCGACCAACTGCCCGTTCCGCAAGCAAGAGGCCCAGACATGAGCGACCACGCTCCCGCCGAAACATCCCGCGCTCCGCTGCCGCTGGTCGCCTTCGCCAAGATCGGCCTCGTCGTTTTTGCGCTGATCCACCTCTACACCGCGTTGTTCGGGTCCTGGGAGCCTCTGGTCCAGCGCGGCGTGTTCATCGGCGCCGGCCTTGGCTTCGTCTTCGTGTTCGCCGCTATCCGAGATTGGCATAAGTCGCGGCTTGCGGCGTGGCGCGACCTTGCGATCGGTGCGGTCGCGCTGCTCTCTGGTTTGCACGTCATCTTCGCTTCCGACCGGTTGATGGACATCATTAACGACCTCACGCCGATCGACATGGCGCTTGGCGTAGCGCTGGTACTCATCGCCCTCGAGGCGGGGCGGCGCACCGTCGGACTGTCGCTGCCGATCATGGCCATGATCTCAATCGTCTATTACGTATGGGGCCACGAGCTGCTCTCCGGCGCGTGGCAGCCGCCGCGAATCTCTTACGACACTGTGGTGGCGACGTTCTATGGTTCGACCGGGGGCATTTTCGGCATGCTCGCCGATATCGGCACCCGCGTCGTCGCGATCTACGTGGTGATGGGGTCACTGCTGATGGCGGTCGGCGCCGGCGATGTGTTCATCCAGGCGGCCACTGTCATCGCCGGCCGCACCTACGGTGGGCCGGCCAAGGTTGCCGTCGTCACTTCCGCCCTGTTCGGTACTATCTCCGGCTCGTCCGTGGCCAATGTCATGTCGGTCGGCTCCATAACCATCCCGACGATGATCCGCTCCGGCTACCGCAAGGACTTTGCCGCCGGCATCGAGGCAACGGCGTCGGCTGGCGGGCAGATCATGCCGCCTGTGATGGGCGCGGGCGCCTTCATCATGGCGGAGCTGCTGAACATCCCCTATGGCACCGTCGCGCTCGCAGCCACGATCCCGGCAATCCTTTACTTCAGCGCGATCTACTTCAGCATCGACTGCTACGCCCGCGAGCACGGCCTCGAACCGATGCCGCGTGAGCAGATGCCGCGGGCGCGCGATGTGCTGCTGTCCGCCAATGCCCTGCCGGCGTTCGGGCCGCTGATCGTGCTCGCCGTCCTGCTCGGCTTCAACTTCACGCCGACCTTCGCTGGCGCCGTCGCGACCATCGGCGTGGTCGTCTTCGCCGCCTGGGCGCGCATTCTCGCCTGCCTGCGGCGCGGCCGGCTCAACGCGCTGGGCGACGAGATGCGCCTTCTCGCCCGCCAGGTCTGGACCGGTCTGGTCGATGGCGGACGCAGCGTGATCGTCATCGTCGCCCTGCTCGCCACCGCCTCACTGCTGGTCACCGTGCTCTCGGCCACCGGCCTCGGCGTGAAGTTCTCGCAACTGCTGCTCGGCTTCAGCGGCGACTTCCTGGTGGGCGTGCTGCTGATCTCTGCCCTGCTCTGCATCCTCCTCGGCATGGACGTGCCGACGACGGCCTCGTATGTGCTCACCGCCTCGGTCTGTGGTCCGGTGCTGATCCGCCTCGGCCTGCCGCCGCTCATTGCTCATCTCTTCATCTTCTACTTCGCCATCCTCTCGGCGATCACCCCACCGGTCTGCGCCTCGGTCTATGCCGCCGCGACGATCGCGGGCGAGAATTTTTGGAAGGTTGCAGGACAAGCCTTGCGCATTGCTGGTGCGGTGTTCCTGCTGCCGTTCATGATGGTCTACCGTCCCGAGATCATGATGTACGGCTCGCCGCTGTTGATTGCCTACAACATCTCCATTGCCTGGGTGATGGTCGTGGCGATCAGCGGCGCTTCGATCGGCCATTTGATGGGGCGGCTGAACTGGGGCTGGCGGCTTTACCTGTATGTGGCGGCCGCGGCGCTGTTCTACCCGACATACTACGCTGACGGGCTGGGTGTTGTGATGGTCGGGCTGTTCCTAGGCTGGCGCTTTCTGACCGCGCCGGCCCGCGTGCGCGAGCGCGAGCGCGTGCGCGTTCGCAGTGGAGGGTGATACGACCGACGCCCGGGCAAGTCTGGGGCGCGGCACAATCGCCGCGGAGCCCACAGGTTTCAACCATTGCCCGGCCGCACTCAATCCGGGCAGGAACAACAGGAGGAGACACGATGCCGATGCAACTGAACCGCAGGGAGATGGCCAAGCTCGCGGCCGCCGCAGCCGCGGCGCTGGCGGGCGGGCCGGCGTGGGCGCAGAAGAACTCGATCACCTTCGGCTCCACCAACGCCACCTCCAGCAACTATGCCCTCGCCGTCGCGATGTCCAAGGCGATCAAGCAGGACCTGCCGAACGCCAATATCTCGATGATCGAAACCGGCGCGAGCGTCGACAACGTCCGCCGCATGTCCAAGGACGAGATCGATTTCGGCCTTGTCATGGTCGACACGTCGATTCAGGCCCATGATGGCACCGGCCCGTTCCAGGGCAAGG
Source organism: Acetobacteraceae bacterium (assembly GCA_003133265.1). GTDB lineage: Bacteria > Pseudomonadota > Alphaproteobacteria > Acetobacterales > Acetobacteraceae > PALSA-911. The sequence continues at coordinate 2,880 of PKWQ01000088.1, read as the reverse complement.
CGGTCACCGATCTGGGCGTGCTCTACGTGCACGACATCTCCACGCTGCAGATGGTGGTGCGCGTCGATGCCAAGATCAACAGCCTCAAGGATCTGCAGGGCAAGCGCTTCAGCGCCGGCATCCGCGGCAGCGGTGCGGAGGTGCTGACGCGTGAGATATTCTCGGCGCTCGGCATCACGCCGCAATGGTCGCCCGGTTCGATCCAGGACGCCCTCGAGGGCACTCAGAACCGCCAGCTCGTCGGCTATTCGAAATACGGCGTCGGCAACAGCCTCGATGCGACCCTGCGTGAGCTGCTTACCTCGACCCCGATGAAGTATGTCGGCCTCACCGAGGACGAACGCAAGATCGTGGCCAGCAAGGTCCAGGGCGTGGACTTCATCACCCTGCCCGCCGACACCATCCCCGGCCAGCCCGCCGTGCTCACTCCGATCGTCTATGCCACCTACTCATCTCGCATCTCGCAGATGGATGATGCCACAGCCTACGCCATCGCCAAGGCGATCTATGACCACCGGCAATACCTCATTGATGTCTTCCCGCATCTGAAGAACATGGACTTCAAAGCCGTGGCGCTGAAGACTGAGCAGCTCGGCGTGCGACTGCACCCCGGCGCCAAGAAGTTCTGGGAGTCGGTGCACTGATCAAACCGGAAGGCTGAGGGTTCCGCGCTTGCGTACGCAACCTTGCGCCGCGTGATACGCATCGTTCAGCCGCGGCGGCCAGGCGGGCGACGTGCGTTCAATTAGCCTGCGCGGCGGCTTAGCAGAACCCGGCTGAATCATTGCATCGCATCAACCGTGTCATGGAAGCCCCAATGGCAATAGGCCTGCCGCCGATCTATCTCGCTTTGCCGATCCTGGTGATCACCTACGCCCTGGTGATAGTGGACCGCTTCGACCGCTCCATCCTCGCCCTGCTCGGCGGCGGCGCGATGGTGCTGAGCGGGGTACTGACCCAGAACCAGGCGGTCGAGGGCATCGACTTCAACACCATCGGCCTGCTGACCGGGATGATGATACTGGTGGCAATCTCCCGCCGCTCCGGCGTGTTCGAGTACCTGGCGATCCGCGCGGTGCAGCTCGCCCGTGCCTCGCCGGGCGGCCTGTTGGTTTCCCTGGCGCTGGTTACCGCCCTGCTTTCCGCGTTCCTGGATAACGTCACTACAGTAATGCTGATCGCGCCGATAACGATCTCGATCTGCCGGCGTCTGGAAGTTCCGCCGTTTCCGTTCCTGATCACCGAGGTGCAGGCGTCCAATTTCGGCGGCACCGCGACGCTGATCGGCGATCCGCCGAACATCCTGATCGGCACCGCGGCGAACCTCAGCTTCAACGACTTCCTGGTGCACCTTGCGCCCTGCGTGGTGGTGGTGATGCTGGTGCAAGTCAGCGTGATGCATTTGGTGCAGGGCCGCACACTGGCCGCGAGCGCGCAGGCACGCCAGGCGGTGATGGCAATCCGCGCCAGCAGCTCCATTGTCGACCTAAGACTGCTGCGTCATTCCATCCTGGTATTCAGCCTGGCCCTGGTGGGTTTCTCCACCCAACGGATAACCGGGGTTGCGCCGGGCACCATCGCACTGATTGCCGCGGCCGCACTGATGCTGCTGGAGAACCTGGTCCACCCGCGCGACCTGCAGTTCGAGAAGATTTCCGCCACCTATGGCGAGATCGATTGGATCACGATCTTCTTCATCATCGGCCTGTTCATCGTGGTGCGCGGCGTGGAGGTGACGGGTGCGCTGGCCTGGGTCGCCCACAAGATCACCCTGGCAACCGCCGACAACCTTGGGTTGACCGTCAGCGTGGTGCTGTGGAGCTCGGCGATTCTGTCGGCGATCATCGACAACATCCCGTTCGTGGCAGCGATGATCCCTGTGCTACACGCAATGGCGCCGCAGTTCGGCGGCGAGGCGGCGATCCTGCCGCTTTGGGTGGCGCTGTCGCTCGGGGCCTGCTTCGGCGGCAACGGTACGCTGATCGGCGCCTCAGCCAACCTGACCGTGTCGGGTATCGCCCAGCGCGCCGGCATTCCGTTCGGCTTCGGGCTGTATACCCGGAAAGCGCTGCCGCTGACGCTGCTGGCGGTAGTGATTGCGCAACTGTATCTCTGGCTGCGCTATCTGTAGAGGGCAGAGACGGTGTAACGGACGGACCGGTGGCGTAGCCGTTGGGCGTGGTCGTCCACGCGCTCCGACCGGGTCGTCGGTATGACCGGGGAGGTAGTGACGAACACTACCGCCGGCAGCGTCGGGGCTGGCTGTTACGTCCCCCGCCCATCCCCTGCTGGTATCGGCGGCAATTGGCGGTGATCGTGGGTAAACCAGGGGACGGGACGGAGCGACCGCCTGTCCAGAAGTGCCTGAAGCGGTTCGGAAACGGGTCCATTCTGGCAAATCGTCTGACATACTCGTCGAACTTTTAATCTTGGGGCCCTGGGTTCGAGTCCCAGCGGGCTCACCAAGGCGACCAACGCGTTTCGGCTGCCTCCGCGCGCGGGGCGCAATTGCGCGGGGATACGCTCCGGACCAAAAAATGAAGGGCAGGGGCGTCGGTCAATAGGCTGACGCCCCGTTCCCGCACAATGATGCAGCGTACCACGGCCGGCCATCAGGCGGACGCGGCCGCGGCGAAGACCACGTAGCCGCGTGGCGGCCAGGGCGCGGCTGCCGCTTCGCGCCATAAACGGCGTGTGTTCATGCGGCGGTGCGGCGCGACAATTTCGCCGGGTGCGTACTCAGATGACGCAGCGCATGCTGAACGCCGCTGGCGTTCAGTTTCACCCCTGCCATCTCAAGACCCATCTCGCAGCCGCACAGGGCTGCCATCAGCGTCAGGTCGTTGCAATCGCCCAGGTGGCCGATGCGGAACATGCGGC
>PKWQ01000220.1:3967-7269 GCA_003133265.1 Acetobacteraceae bacterium | reverse complement strand
GCCACCTGAACACCTGCCCGGTCGGCATCGCCACGCAAGACCCGGTGCTGCGCGCGCGCTTCACCGGCACGCCGGAACACATAATCAACTACTTCTTCTTCGTCGCCGGGGAAGTGCGCGAGCTGATGGCGAAACTCGGCTTCCGCAATTTCAACGAGATGGTGGGCGCGGTCGAGAAGCTGGACATGCACCGCGCCATCAAGCACTGGAAGGCGAAGGGCGTGGACCTCGCCCGCATCCTGTACCATCCGCCGCGCCAGCCCGGCATCGCCATCTATAACAGCGAGCGCCAGGACCATCACCTGGACAAGGCGCTGGACAACGACCTGATCGAAGCGGCGCGGCCGGCGATCGAACGCGGCGAGCCGGTCCGCATCGCGCGCGACATCCGCAACGTCAATCGCACCGTGGGCGCGATGCTCTCGGGCGAGGTGGCGAAGCGNNCAGAGCTTCGGCGCGTTCCTGGCGCGCGGCGTGTCGCTGGAACTGATCGGCGATGCCAACGACTATGTCGGCAAGAGCCTGTCGGGCGGGCGCGTGGTTGTACGCCAGCCGGCGGAGGTGACGCGCGACCCGACCGAGAACATCATTGTCGGCAACACCGTGCTTTATGGCGCCATCGCCGGGGAAGCCTATTTCCAGGGCGTGGCCGGCGAGCGGTTCGCGGTGCGCAACTCCGGCGCCGTGGCGGTGGTCGAGGGTACCGGCGATCACGGCTGCGAATACATGACCGGCGGCGTGGTCGCGGTGCTGGGTGCCACCGGGCGCAACTTCGCGGCCGGCATGTCCGGCGGCATCGCCTATGTCTACGACCCCGAAGCGCGGTTCAAGGATCTGTGCAACCTGTCGATGGTCGACCTGGAGCCGCTCGCCTTGCATGACGCGGCGCCGGCCGAGGATGCGGAACGGCCGCGCCAGCGCTCGGTCAGCGTCGAGGATAACGGCATGGGCAACCCGCTGCGCTTCGACGCGGAGCGGCTGCGCATCCTGATCGAGCGGCATCTGCTGTTCACCGGCAGCGCGCGGGCGCGTGCGTTGCTGGAGAACTGGCAGAGTTCGCTGGCGAGTTTCGTCAAGGTGACACCGAAGGATTACCGGCGCGCGCTGTTGGAATTGCAGGCCGAGCGCGCGGCGGCGAAATCCGCCGCCGCCGAATAGTCCTTTTGACCGGCTTCAAGGATTTACGACATGGGTAAGCCCACTGGCTTTCTGGAGATCGCGCGGCGCGATCGCGGCTATCTGAAGCCCGATGCGCGCGTGAAGAACTGGAACGAATTCGTCACGCCGCTGGCGGAGCCGGAGCTGGCCGATCAGGCGGCGCGCTGCATGGATTGCGGCATCCCGTTCTGTCACAACGGCTGTCCGGTGAACAATCTGATCCCGGACTGGAACAATCTGGTCTACCGCCACCAGTGGGAAGCGGCGGTGTATTCGCTGCATTCCACCAACAACTTCCCGGAATTCACCGGCCGCATCTGTCCCGCCCCGTGCGAGGCCGCCTGCACGCTGAACATCGACGACAATGCCGTGACCATCAAGACGATCGAGTGCGCGATCGTCGATCGCGGGTGGGAAGAAGGCTGGATCAGGCCGCTGCCGTCCGAGAAGAAGACCGGCAAGCATGTCGCCGTCGTCGGTTCCGGCCCGGCCGGGCTCGCCTGCGCCCAGCAGCTCGCGCGCGCCGGTCACGCCGTGACGTTGTTCGAGAAGAACAGCCGTATCGGCGGGCTGCTGCGCTACGGCATTCCCGACTTCAAGATGGACAAGTGGCTGATCGACCGCCGGGTCGCGCAGATGACGGCGGAAGGCGTGGAATTCCGCCCGAATGTCGAGGTCGGCGTGACGATCGCCATGGATCAGTTGCGCGACGTGTTCGACGCCGTGGTGCTGACTGGCGGCGCGGAAAATTCGCGCAACCTGGAGGTTCCGGGGCGCGAGCTGGCGGGCATCCATTTCGCGATGGACTACCTGCCGCAGCAGAACAAGCGCGTCGCCGGCGATACCGAGGATTTGGCGGCGCCGAACGGCACCATCACCGCCAAGGACAAGCACGTCGTCGTCATCGGCGGCGGCGATACCGGGGCTGACTGCATCGGCACCGCCGCGCGCCAGGGTGCGGCGTCGATCACCCAGATCGAGATCATGCCGAAGCCGCCGGAGCGGGAGAACAAGGGGCTGACCTGGCCGGACTGGCCGAACAAGCTGCGCACCTCGCCGGCGCACGACGAAGGCTGCGCGCGCGACTGGGCGGTGCTGACCAAGCGCGCCGCCGGCGCCAATGGCCAGGTGACGGTGCTGGAGTGCGTGCGCGTCGAATGGGTGCGCGGCGAGGGCGGGCGCATGGACATGCGCGAGGTGCCCGGCAGCGACTTCCAGCTGAAGGCGGACCTGGTGCTGCTGGCCATGGGCTTCCTGGGGCCGCGTCCCATCGTCGGTGCCAACGTGGAGCTGGATGCGCGCGGCAACCTGAAAGCCAGCACTGAAGATTACCACACCTCGCTGGACGGCGTGTTCACCGCCGGCGACATGCGCCGTGGTCAGTCGCTGGTGGTCTGGGCGATCCGCGAGGGACGCCAGTGTGCCCGCTCGGTCGATGCCTATCTGATGGGTTCTTCGACGTTGCCGCGTTGAGGCGGCGTCGACACGCCGCTACTCGGTGATGCGCCGCATCAGCGGTCTGCACACGCGCACGCCCTCGGTGCCGACGAAGCCGCGGGCAACCTCCGCGCTGCCGACGATCGCCAGCGCGCGGCGCGGCACGTTGACGTCCAGCCCGACCGCTTTCATCCAATGCAGCGTCAAAGCAGGGTTGCGCGCTGCGGGCGAATTCTCCTCGATCACCAGCAGCCATTGGTTCAGGCCGACGTCGGGGGTGTGATCCAGGCCGGTGAACAGGTTGCGGCTCCAGTTCGTCATCTTCGTGCGCCACTCCCCGGTGCCGGCGGGGCCTGCCTTGGACGTGTAGGCGGGGAAGGTGAACACCTCCGGCCCATCCACATCGTGCAGCGCGACGAACGGCGCGGGCGTCGGGTGGATCGTCTCGAAGCGCTGGCTGGCGTTGAAGCCGGGGATGGTCAGCAGCATCTTCTGATGCGCCAGNNCCATCTCGCTCAGCGCCATCTCGACCATGTAGATCATCGGTTCAGTCTCTCCTTGCCGTCATGCCGCCGCCGCCAGAACCGTTCAGGCGCGGACCTCGGTGTCCAGCGCCTTTTCGTAGACGCGGATCATCGTGGACATGTCGTCGCTGCCCATGCCCATGCCGCGCGCCATGCGGAACAGGCTCATCACCTGCGGCGCGA
>PKWQ01000220.1:0-3940 GCA_003133265.1 Acetobacteraceae bacterium | reverse complement strand
AGGAGAAGCCGGAGGCGTTGGTGATCACCTGATCCAGCTTTTTCAGGTCGATCCCGGACTTCGCCCCCATCATCAGCGCTTCCGCCGCCGCCGCCATGTTGCAGAACGCCAGCATGTTGTTGATCAGCTTGGCGACCGAGCCCATGCCGACCTCGCCGGTATGCACCACTTCCGAACTGAAGGAATTCAGCAGCGGGCGCTGGGCGTCGCACAGCGCCTCGTCGCCGCCGACCATGATGACGATGGTGCCCTCGGCGGCGCGCGCCACCCCGCCGCTGACCGGGGCTTCCAGCATCGGGATGCCCTTCGCCGCCAATGCCGCATGCACCCGCCGCGCCATGGTGGGGGAGTTGGTGGACAGGTCGATATAGACCGTGCCGGGCCGCGCGTTCTCCGCGATGCCGCCGGCGCCGAGTGCGACGGCCTCGACATGCGCGGGCATCGGCAGCGAGGTCAGCACCACGTCGCAGCGCGCGGCGACATCGGCGACCGAATTTCCGGCGGAGGCGCCGAGATCGGTGCAGATTTTCACCGCGTCCGGGTTGAGGTCGAACACGATCACCTCGTGATTGGTGTTCTTGATGATGTTGCCGCACATGGGCCCGCCCATGTTGCCGACGCCGATGAAGCCGACCTTCATTACCGTTGTCCTCCGCCGGCCACGATCTGCGCGTGGCTCGATGATGTGCGGGCGAAGACTGCGGCCTGTTTCGGGTCCGGTCAATCGGCTGGCGGCACATGACCGAGAACGACATTGACAGTGGGAGGGCGGACATGCAGACACCAGACAACCCGGAGCAACAATGTCCGGTTCGCGTCGTCATGGAGGATGCGTGGCCAACGAGGTTGTCCTATCGCGCGTGCGTGCGCTCCGCCCGGCACTTATACCGACGGGTCGGGGCATGGCGTGGCTGTGGTCGGGGCTGCTGATCGCGGTGCTTGCCTTCCTGGTGCTGTACCCGACCTTCATGCTGCTGGTCGGCGCGCTGACCACGACCAATCCGGTGGTGGAGGGCTACCACCTGTCGGACCTGTCGCTGGTCAGCTTCGCCGCGGTGATCGCCAACGAAAATGTCTATGTCTCGCTGGCCAATTCGTTGCTGGCCTGCGGCGGCGGCACCGCGCTGGCGGTGGCGATCGGGCTGGCCTTCGCCTGGATCGTGGTGCGTACCAACACGCCCTGGAAGGGCCTGATCTCCAGCGCCGGGATGCTGCCGCTGTTCGTGCCGCCGCTGGTCGCCGGGGTGGCGTGGTCCATCCTGGGCTCGCCGAAGACCGGCCTGCTGAATATGTTCCTGGCCGCGTTCGGCAGCGACTGGCGGGTGAATTTCTATTCGATGCCGGGGATGATCTTCGTCTTCGGCATCTACTACGCGCCCTATGTCTACATGTTCACCGCCGCCGCATTGCGCAACATGGACCCGGCGCTGGAGGAAGCCTCGGAGATTTCTGGCGCGCATCCGGTGCGGACGCTGTGGACGGTGACGTTTCCACTGATACTGCCGGCGATCATCTCCGGCATGCTGCTGTCCTTCGTGGTGATGCTGGGGATCTACGGCATCCCGGCGGTGCTCGGCGTGCCGGCGAACGTCTCGTTGCTGACCACCTACATCTATGCGCTGACCGCGTGGTCCCCGCCGCTCTACAACACCGCCGCCGCGGTCGCGGTGGTGCTGATGGCGGTCACCGGCGCGCTGGTGTTCGCGCAGCAGAAGGTGCTCAGCGGCCGTAGCTTCACCACCGTCGCCGGCAAGGCATTCCGTCCGCGCGCGCTCGATCTGGGCAAATGGCGGTTCCTGACGCTCGGGCTGGCCATCGTCTACCTGCTGGTCGTCGTGGTGCTGCCGACCCTGGCGCTGTTGGTCGCGGCGTTCCGCAAATTCCTGTTCATCCGCAACCTCGCCAGTCTGGTGGACCCGCGGCAATACAGCCTGATTCATTTCCAGAAGCTGTTCGAGAACACGGCGACAATCGATTCCATCGTCAACACGATGAAAGTGGCGGTGATCACCGCCATCATCGGCGGCGTGCTGGCGTTCGCCATCGGCTACACGGTGACGCGCACGCGCGCGCCGGGGCGGCGGACCATCGACGTGATCGCGACGATCCCGGTGGCGATCCCCGGGCTGGTGATCGGCGTCGCCTATCTGTGGGCCTGGATCGGCCTGCCCGGCGGCATCTACGGCACGCTGTGGATATTGGCGCTGGCGTTCGTCGCCCGCTTCATTCCCGATACGGTCAAGGCGCTATCCACCTCGTTGATGCAGATCCACCGCGAGCTGGAGGAAGCCGCCTGGATCTGCGGGCGCGGCATGATGAGCACGATAACCACCGTGGTGCTGCCGCTGGCGCGCCCGGGCGTGGTGGCGGCGATGACGCTGCTGTTCATCCTGTCGATCCGCGAGCTCGGTTCGTCATTGTTCCTGTATTCCAGCGGCACGATGGTGATGGCGGTGCAGTTGCTGGGGTTCTACGAGGGCGGCAATCTCGGCGTCACCGCCGCGTTCAGTCTGGTGCAGATGGCGATCCTGGCGGTGCTGATCACGATCACCAACCGGCTGTCGCGTGGCGCATCGCGGAATGGCGTGGTCCGTTCGGGCTAGAAGAACATGGGGAGAAGCAGACAATGAGCAAGTCGATCCTGACACGGCGCGGCATCCTTGCCGGCAGCGCGGCACTCGGCACCTTCGCCATCATCGGGCGCGCCAGCGCCGCCAAGCCGTTCGACCCGCCGGCGAGCCTGGTGGAAGGCGCGCGCAAGGAAGGCCGGATGGTGCTCTACACAGCATCGTTCACCGAAACGATGCTGGAGGTGATCAACGCCTTCAACAAGCGCTTCCCCTTCGTGCGGGTGGAGATGGTGCGCGCCTCCGGCGGGCAGCTGATCACTCGCGTGCAGACCGAGGCGGCGGCGGGCAAGCTGGTCGCCGACGTGGTGGACCATTCGGACCGCGCGCTGATGAAGCGGATCGAGGATCTGTTCGCCGACTACGCGCCACCGAACGCCGCCGACTACATGGAAACCGCCCTGATCTCTCCCCGGCTGTGGCCGACCATCACGCCGGGCTGGGCGATCGCCTATAATTCGGAGCTGGTGAAGAACCCGCCGAAGAACTGGATGGATCTGTGCAAGCCGGAATACGGCAACGCCCAGATCGGCGAGGTGATCGGTCCGTCCGGCGGCACCACCTGGGCCCGCATCATGTTCGAGCGCCAAGTGCTGGGCGAGGATTACTGGGCCAAGCAGGCAGCGGTGAAGCCGCGGCTGTATCCCTCCGGCGCGCCGCTGTCGGATGCGCTGGTGCGCGGCGAGGTGACGATCGCGCCGCTGATCCACAATATCGTCTATCCGAAGAAGCGCGACGGCGCGCCGCTCGGGATATTCTTCGCCCCCGAGGGCATCCCGATCTGCCCCTACGCCACCGGCATCCCGAAAACCGCGGTGAACCGCAACGCGGCAAAACTGTTCCTGGACTGGATGCTGTCCGACGACGGCCAGACCTTCTCGATCGCCGATCAGGGCAACCTGACATCGCTGAAGAACCCCCCGGCGAAGCTGGAGGGCTACGATCCGACAATCCACAAATTGTGGGTGCCGGACTTCGCGCAGTCCGAGAAGCTGCACGATCCGTGGCTGGAAGAGTGGAACAAGACCTACGGCTACCGCCAGTAGGGATTGTTGCATGTCCACCGAACTCGGCGTCGAGCATCTGCGCAAGGTCTTTCCCACCGGCAAGCCGGCGGTGGACGGTGTCAGCTTCACCATCGCGGCGGGCGAGATCGTGGCACTGCTGGGGCCGTCGGGCTGCGGCAAGACCACCACCTTGCGCTGCGTGGCGGGGCTGGAGCACCCGACCTCGGGGCGCATCCGCATCGGCGGGAAGGTCTATTCCGACCCCGATGCGGGTGTGCTGGTGGCGCCGCGCAGCCGCAACGTGGG
>PKWQ01000183.1 GCA_003133265.1 Acetobacteraceae bacterium | reverse complement strand
CTAGCAGCCTGTCGGCCTTGATGTCTGGCGGCTCGGTTGGTTCCACATTAGAATCGTAACGTCGATTCGCGCCCTCCTCCGGACATTTTCCCCTGGCCAACTTCCGTCCTACCGATCGCCTGACCAGCTTCCTGCTGCCTCCGTCGATCGACGAGTGGCTACCGCAGAGGCACCTTGCCCGTTTCGTGGTGGAGGTCATCGACAGTCTCGACCTGACCACGATGAGCAAGAGTTATCGCGGCACCGGCTCTGCCTCCTACCATCCGGCGCCTCTGCTGGGCCTTCTGATCTACGGCTACGCGACCGGGGTGTTTTCCAGCCGCAAGCTGGAACGGGCAACCTACGACTCGGTTGCGTTTCGCTTCATCGCGGCGAACGACCATCCCGATCACGACACCATCGCCACGTTCCGGCGGCGGTTTCTTCCCGAGATCGANNCAACTGAAGGCCGAAGTGGCCGACCTGTTGGCGAAGGCCGAAGCGGCGGATCAAACCAATATTCCCGACGGCATGTCGATCCCAGAGGAACTGGCCCGGCGTGAGGACCGGCTGGAGAAGCTCGCGGTGGCGCGAGCGAAGATCGAGGCCCGCGCCAAGGAACGTTTCGCACGGGAACTGGCCGAGCATGAGGCGAAGCTGGCGGCGCGGAAGGCGAAGACCGCGGTCACGGGCAAGAAACCAGGCGGCAAGCCACCTCCGCCTCCGGTCGAGGGGCCGCTCCCCACGGATCAGATCAATCTGACCGATGAAGACTCGCACATCATGCCGGTGGCGGGCGGCGGCTTCGAGCAGTGCTACAACGCACAGGCGGCGGTGGCGGCGGACAGCCTGTTGGTGATCTGCGCGAATGTGGTTCAGGCGCCCAACGACAAGCAGCAGATCGAACCGATGCTGAATGATATCGATACGCTTCCTGATGAACTGGGTAAAGTGGACACGCTGCTGGCGGACACTGGCTATTTCAGCGCGACGAACGTGGCCGCGTGCGAGGCGGCCGGGATCGATCCGCTGATCGCCATGGGCCGGCAACCCCATCATCCGCCATTGAGCGAGCGGTTCGCCGATGTGCCACCACCGCCCGAGAACCCAACGCCGGTGGAAGCGATGGCGCACCGGTTGAAGACGGCGAAGGGTCGTGACCTCTATGCTTTGCGCAAGCAAATCCCGGAGCCGGTGTTCGGGATTATCAAATCCGTGATGGGCTTCCGGCAATTCTTGCTGCGTGGGATCGACCGGGTTCGCGGCGAATGGAGACTTGTGACCATGGCCTGGAACATCAAGCGGATGTTCGTCCTTTGTCCCCAACAGTGAGGTGGGAATGTTCTTTTTCGCGTGCGATCGGACGCGCGGAGGCCGAGAACAGCCTTCGTGGCGATGGATGGGACGGTGTTGACCACACTCCGCTGTCGGTAGCCCTTGTCAGCGCAATTCACGCGCCGCACCCCAAATCATACAAAAACCAGAGTCCGACAGGCTGCTAGGCGAGACTGAATACTACACCTCCGGCACCCTACCCAATCCGCGGAGGGCTTTCCGGCTATGGCGCGCCGTTCAAGGACTGGGTGTTGCCGGCGGCGCTGGAGCGTATGCGTCGCAAGCTCGCCGGGTCCGATGACGGCGATCCGCAGATGGTGAAAATCCCCGCCGCCATGCTCACCGATGGATTGCCGGCGGTGGAAGCCGCCTGCGCCCAGGCGCTGTCGGAGAGTGTGCACTCGTCCGATGTGATCCTGAACATTCTGGCGCGCCAGCGCGACCCCGGACCGGCGGCAATTATCCTGACGTCGGATGCACTGAGGCTCCGGCATGCCCCGCTCGCCGATTGCGCCAGATATGATCAACTCAGGAGTGCATGACCATGGAGACTGGACCATCGCCTCACGCGAACGCATGCGAGCCAGCAGCGCGGCGCACCAACTGGTAGAGTTTTCGTATTTCCTGACGGATTTCTGCCCCACCCGTGATTGGGCGTGGGTGCGCCTGCCCGCAGCCAATCGTTGTAAAACGCCCAAAGTGTTGGCCATCCTTCCTGGCCGACGGTCGAATTGGCCGTCTATTGGGGGAATCCCGGTCAACATCACAGTTTGCCTTGGTTGTTGACACCAGGTCCGTCCTTCACCCCAGGGGTCTGGGTTGAGTAGTTTCCGAGCCTACCTTTCATGCATATCCCCCAACTATCATGCGAATTCTCATTTCGCCGCAATTTGGAACTGAGCTGCGGGGTCAGATATTCCCCCTTGAGGATTGGGCTTGTGCATGAAGAATAGAAATTCGACCGGCCGTCGTTCCTGGACAGCCGCGATAGCGCTTGCCGTCGGCGTCACGCCGATTGTGTCGCTGTTTGCACAGTCGCCGCCCGTCGTCGACCCGCCGGCCCGCGTTGGCCGCCTTGCCAGAATCAACGGGACTGTATCCTTTCATCTCGCGGATGCCGATCGGTGGGATCAAGCGGTGCTGAATCTGCCCGTCACCACCGGCAGCGCGTTTTGGGTCGAGGCTGGCGCCCACGCCGATCTGGAGATCGCGCGTGACCGGATCGCCCTTGATCAATCCACCGAGTTCGACATTTCGCAATTGGATGACCACACGCTGACGGCGAGCTTGGCGCAGGGCACGAGCTACCTGCATCTGCAAGACCTCGCGCCGGGCGACAGCTACAGCATCCAGACGCCCCGCGGCATCATCGCCATCGCCACTGTCGGACGCTACGAAATAGTCGCCGGCGACACCGAGCACCCCACGGCCGTGACGGTTATCGAGGGCTCGGCCCAGCTGGCCGGCAACAACATCGCGCTGCAAATCCTGCCGAGCCAGACGGCAACTATTGCCGGCGACGGCGCGGCCACGCCGTTCCAGGCCAGCCTCGGCCCGATGATCCGCGACGGCTTTCTGACGTCGATGCTGGCCAGCGAGCAGGCGCCGGTGCGCAGCGTCGGTATTGCCCCTCCGGCCCTTGTCGCACGCATGACCGGCGGCGCGGACCTGGACCGATACGGCGATTGGGCGAACGTCCCGCAATATGGCGCGGTCTGGTACCCGCGCGACGATCGTAATTTTGTGCCCTACCGGAATGGGCACTGGGCGTTCGTGCAGCCTTGGGGCTGGACCTGGGTGGATGACGCGCCTTGGGGGTTCGCGCCCTCGCATTACGGACGCTGGGTGGAGGTGAACCACCGCTGGGGCTGGGCTCCGGTGCAGGAGACCGCGCCTCTCCCGCAAGGGCGCGATGATCGTCGCCCAGAGGAGCGTAACTACCCCGTCTATGCGCCGGCCGTGGTCAGCTTCATCGGCGGACTCGCCGCTGGGGCGCTCGCAGCCAATGCGGTCGGCTGGGTGCCGCTTGGACCACGCGAGCCGTACTACCCGCCTTACCGGGTCAGCGACAAATATGTGCGCAACGTGAACGTCAGCAACGTGTCCAACGTCACCACGGTGGTGAACACCTACAACACCACGATCAACCAGCCGGTGGCCCGTGGCCCCGCTGCCGGCGCCGCTTCCCGTTCGGCTCCTGGCGTTGCCGAGCGCGGCAGGCAAGTCGCTCCGCAGGCGCCACTGATGAATGCGGCAGCCGCGACAGCAGTGCCTGCCGCGGCAATGGCGAGCAGCCGGCCGGTGGCCGCCCTTGCGCAGCCGGTGCCTGCAGCCGCGCTGCGAACAGCATCGCCGATCATCGTGCAGCCACCGGTGGCGCCGACCCTGGCGACGACTGGCGTAACGCCGGCGGTGGCGCGGCAACTCAATATTCCCGCCACGGCCGGCCCCGCGACGGCGCGGCCAGCCGCACCGGGTCCGGCATTGGAACGGCCGACCGCGCGCGGCGCCGGCGTAACGCCAGTCGTCCCCTTGCGGCAGCCGGTCGCCGAGAGCAGACGCCCCGCCGAAACCACGCCGCCGGCCGTGACACCTGGGCGGCCGACGGTGGCAGCGCCGGTCCCGGCAGGA
>PKWQ01000261.1 GCA_003133265.1 Acetobacteraceae bacterium | reverse complement strand
CCAGGACATCGGGGCCGGGATCGGCCGGCGCCAGCATGGCGGCTGTAGCGGCGGGCGGCGCCTTCACCGGCGACGCGTCCGTCACGTCGGGCGCTTCCGGCCTGGTGGACGCGGCTGGCGCCTGCACGCGATCACCCGGCCCCGCATCGGCGCGCGCGGCACCCGCCGGCCGCGGCTGCTCCGGCTGTTGCGGCCCGGGCGGCGATGTCCCCGGGGGCGCGGAATCGAGTGGCGGCATTGCCGATGGTGACGGAGAGGACGGAGACAGAGAGGACGGCTTCGCCATGGGAGCAGTCGGCGTTGGCATCATCACCTTCGTGCCGCCCAAGGATAGCGCCCGCTGCGCCGATTGCAGTATGGGCGATTGTGGCGCCGGCGGCTGTGCCGGGAGCATCGACGACGCGTCAGACTGCGGCGACGTCGCCGCCGACTGGGGCACCGCAGTCTGGAGTGCCGCAGTCGGGAGTGCCGTGGACTGGGGCGCCGTGGACTGGAGCGCCGTGGACTGGAGCGCCATGAGCTGAGGCGCCACAGGTTGGGGTATAACAAACTGGGGCGCCACGAACTGGGGCGCCGAAACGATGACGGTGGCGTCGGTCCCCGCATCCATGCCGCTCTGCGCCGCCGGCGCGCGCGTCCTGCCGGCGGCGGCGTCCGGGCGCACCGGCGCCACGCTCCCCGAGGCGGCATCGATGGCCGGCGGCGCCGTACCGACGATCGGCGCAACCGCCACGATCTGGATCGCCGCGTCCGGTCCGCTGGCCGTGGACGGGTTGGCGTTCGGGACGATCGCGGCTGCCGCCACGCCGCCCGGGGCCGCCATCGCGGCAACCATGCTGTCGGCGAACGAGGCCGGCGGCGCAAACAGCGTAGACAGATCACGCCGGCCGGCCGGCATCGCGGCGGACGGCCCGGCCTGGGTCTGTGCGGTTGGCATCGGCAATGCGGGCATGGATCGCTGCTCCTCGGCACTGGATCAGCAATTCCCGGGCCAGCCGCATGCGCCGCCCGATGCGGCCATTTTCGCCCCATCCACCGCGCGCACAGGCAGAAAATGCCGGGTCGACTCTGCCGCCCGGCCGATCGCACCACGCCTGGAACCCGCACCAATGGCGGCGATCCCCGCGTTTCGCGCGCCTGGTCGGCTGGCATGGTTTCTGCAACGTCCCGGCCACACGCTGGCTCGTCCAGCCCGTCAATCGCCCCTCGCGGGCCACAGGAGAAGATCGATGTCCCTGTTCGGTGCGTTGAATACGTCCATCAGCGGCCTGACGGCACAGTCTGGTGCGTTCAGCAATATCAGCGACAACGTCGCCAACAGCCAGACCGTGGGCTACAAGCAAGTCGATACCAGCTTCACCGATTACCTCACCACCAGCACGGCGACGGTGAACGAGTCGGGTTCGGTCGTGGCCCTGCCCGCCTACGCCAACAACGTGCAAGGCGCCATCACCCAATCCACCGACACCACCGCGCTGGCGATCTCCGGCCAGGGTTTTTTCGCCATCAGCGAACAGAACGGCACCGTCAACGGCCAGCCCACCTTCAGTCCGCAGCAGGACTACACCCGCACCGGCGACTTCCAGATGGACACCAACGGCTATCTGGTGAACAGCGCCGGAGGTTTCCTCAATGGCTGGACGGTCAATCCCGCCACCGGCGTGGCCAACCAGAATTCCATGGCGCCGATCCAGGTGACACAGACCTCGTTCAGTCCGGTCTCGACCACCCAGGTGAGGCTTGCCGCCAATCTGCCGGCAACCCCCGCCGCGAGCACGCCGATTTCCTCGCAGATCGACGTCTATGACGCCCTCGGCACCATGCACACGGTCTCGCTCAACTGGACGCAGAACAGCGCCGGAGACTGGACCGTGGCGGTGAATTCGCCCGACGACACCAGCGGCATTCCCGCGGTCGGGACGGCGGATGTGACGTTCGGCACGAATGGCATGGCACCGGGCACCATCGGCAACGTCGGCACCGCCACCGGCAGCGTCACCACGCCCGGCTACAGCGCCGGCGGCGCGGCCACGCTCAGCTTCGTGACCAATTTCGGCTCCGCGCCGCAGACCATCCAGCTCAATCTCGGCACCTACGGCCAGACCAACGGCGTGACCCAGTATGCCGGCACCGCGTACACGCTCGGCAGCCTGACGCAGAACGGCGTGCCGCCGGGCGGCTTTGCCTCCGTCACCATGCAGACCAACGGCAATGTCGTGGTGAACTACAACAACGGCCAGTCGCGCACGATCGCGCAGGTGCCGATCATCAACTTCAACGATCCGAACGCGTTGCAGAGCCAGAACGGCCAGTCCTACACCGCCACGCAAGCCTCCGGCACACCGACCGCCAACCCGGCCAACACCAACGGCGCCGGCACCCTGGTGACCTCGTCGGTGGAAGGCTCCAACGTGGACATCGCCACCGAGTTCAGCAAACTGATCGTCGCCCAGCAGGCCTACTCGGCCAACGCCAAGATGGTGACCACCGCCAACCAGATGCTGCAGACAACGATCGACATGAAGCAGTAGGCGATGGGAAACCCTGACCGCATGGCCCTTCCATGAGCCTCGACTCCGCAATTTCCGTCGCCACCAGCGGTCTGGCCAACGTCAACCTCCAGCTCGCGCTCATCTCGCAGAACGTGGCGAATGCCAGCACGCCGAGCTATGCGGTGGTAACGGCGGCGCAGCAAAGCGTGACCGCCGGCGGTGTGGGCATGGGCGTGATGTCCGACCTGGCGACGCGCAACGTCAATACCCAGGTGCAGGCCAGCCTGCTGCTGCAGAACGCCACCGTCGGCGCCCTAACCACCCGCCAGACGGCGCTGGCCGCGATCGACGCGGCGCAGGGCACGCCGGGCCAGGGCAGCGACCTGCCCAGCCTGCTCGGCAAGTTGCAGGACGCCTTCTCCACGCTGGCCGGCGGCCCCGACAGCCAGCCGCAGCAGGGCGCCGTCATCGGCGCGGCGCGGACGCTCGCCACCGGCATCAACACGCTGTCCAACGCCTATGTGACGCAGCGGCAAGCGGCGCAGGATTCGATTGCGTCCGAGGTCGGCACGCTGAACACCACGCTCTCCACCATCGGCACGCTGTCCAAGCAGATCGTCGCCATGAGGGCCACCGGACTGAGCACCGCCGATTTGGAGAACCAGCGCGACGCGGCGATACAGGGTTTATCGCAACTGGTCGACGTGAAGACGCTGCAACAGCCGAACGGCGACCTGATCCTGACCACCACCACCGGTGTGTTGCTGCCGATCCACGGCCAAGCCAATCCGTTCTCCGTCCCCAGCGCCACGCTCGGGCCGGGCGCCTATTATCCAGGCGGCGGCATCCCGGCGATCACGCTGGACGGGATGGATGTCACCACGCAATTCACCAGCGGGCGGATCGGCGCCAACATCAAGTTGCGTGATACCACACTGCCCACCGATCAGAGCGAACTCGACGAGTTCTCCCAGAACCTGGCCGGCCGTTTCTCGGCCCAGGGTCTCAATCTTTTTACCGACGCCACCGGCACCGTGCCGGCCAGCGGCGGGCCGCCCACGCAGTCCGGCTATGTCGGATTCGCCGGCGACATCCAGGTCAACCCGGCGGTGCTCGCCAACGCCTCGTTGGTGCGCGACGGCACCCAGGCGGTGGCGGGCAGCCCAACCGGGGCCAGCGCCTTCACCCCGAATCCGGCGGGCGGGCCGGCCGGGTTCACCACGCTGATCAGCCGCGTGCTGAACTATACCTTCGGCGCCGACGCGCAGAGCGGCGTGACGCAACCCGCGTCGAACACCACCGGACTCGGCCCCACCGGCACGCTGAACGCGCCCTATTCGCCGCCCGCCACGCTGTCCGGCATCGCCTCCGCCCTCGTCGCCGCGCAGGCGCAGGACAGCAGCACAACCAGCGGCCAGGTAAGCACCGAACAATCGGTGCAGACATCCTTGCAATCCACCCTTTCCGCCGGATCGGGGGTGAGCATGGATACCGAGATGTCGCTGATGATCACGCTGCAAAACGCCTATGGCGCCAACGCCAAGGTCATCACCGCGGCACAGGCGATGTTTGCCCAACTCCTGCAATCGGTGGCCTGAGGCATATGCAATGAGCGGTTCCATCAACGCGACTGGACAGTCCGGCTACGGCGTCATGAACGTCCTGATCGCCAATGCCGCCACCGTGAGCCAGAAGCTGGACACGCTCACCAACCAGGTCTCCACCGGCCTGATTGGCACGACCTACGCGGGGCTCGGTGCCGGGGCGCAGGTCTCGCTCGATCTTAGCCCGCAGATCGCGCACGCCAATACGTGGTCGGCCAACATCGACGCCGCCGACGGCAACATGCAGATAACGCAGACGGCGATGGCGCGGATTCAGCAGATCGCCAACAATTTCTATGGCCAGATGCCCAACCTGAGCGGCATGACCAGCTCGGAGGTCGACAACGTGGCGGCCGAGGCGCGCGGCGCGCTGCAACAGGTGGCCGAGATGCTCAATTCGCAGAATGGCAATACCTACGTATTCGCCGGACAGGACAGCGCCAACCCGCCGGTGCCTAATCCGGACAGCATCCTGACCTCGGGCTTCTATACCCAGATCAACGCCGCGGTCGCGGCACTCGGCACCAACGGCGCGGCGGCGACGGTGGCCTCCACGCTGGCCATCGCCGGTTCCAACGCCGCCGGCACCTCGCCGTTTTCCGCCAGCCAATCCCAGCCGGCGGCGACGTTGCAGGCGCAGATCCCCACGGTGAGCATCGGCCAGGGCAGCAGCGTGGCGGTGGGACTGCTGGCCAGCGCCAACGCCTCGGTGACCTCGACCGGCACATCCACCACCGGGTCTTACATGCGCGACCTGATGCGCGGCCTGGCGACGATCGGATCGCTCAGCAGCAGCCAGGTCGGGCTGAGCGGCTATACGGGGCTGATATCGGACACCACCACCAGCCTGGGCAATGCGATCACCGCGATGGCGTCCGACGCCGGCAATCTGGGCTACACCCAGGCAAACCTGACGGCGACGCAGACCACGCTCGCCGATACCGTCACCGCGCTTACCGCCCAGGTCTCGTCGGCACAGGATGTGAACATGGCGGCGACGCTCTCGCACCTGCAACTGGTGCAAACGCAGTTGCAGTCCTCCTATCAGCTGATCGCCAACTACAGCAACCTGTCGCTGGTGAAGTTCCTGCCTATGGCTTGAAGAAAACGCCGGGGCGCTTCACCCGGTTTTAACGATTGGGCCTCAATATGAGGTCACGCCCGCAAAAAAGCGGGACATCCGTAACTTCGTGGGCAAGAGGTAAGATACCATGTCCGGTTCCATTAATACCAATGTCGGCGCGATGGTCGCGCTCCAGTCTTTGACCGCGACCAACTCCCAGCTTTCCGCGACTCAGAAGCAGATCTCCACCGGCTATCGCGTGGCGGACGCCACCGACGACGGCGCGGCGTACGCCGTGGCCCAGGGGGTCCGCTCCTCGGTCAGCGCGCTGACCACCGCCAACCAGCAGCTCGGCAGCACGCAGGGTCTGCTATCGACCACGTCGTCCGCGCTGAACAGCATGTCCACCACGATGACCGGCATGCGCGACGTGCTGGTCAACCTGGCAAGCAGCAACGTAACGGGCACTCAGCGGACCCAGTACCAACAGCAGTACGCGTCGATGCTGTTGAACGTGAAGAGCTTCATCCAGGACGCCACCTACAACGGCCAGACGCTGATCGGCAACGTCGCCGGCAGCAGCGGAAAATTCTCTTCCGTCGCGGTCGTACGTAACGAGGTGGGGTCGACCTACGGCATCGCCACCGCCGGCGGTTCGGCAATCTACAACTCCATCTCGGCCGCCGGGGCGGCGTTGACCTCCACCGCCGCGGCGGCGGCGATCACCGCCACCGGCAGCTTCCTCACGGCGCAGAACAAGGTGAGCAGCGCGCTGAACACCTACGGTAACGCAACGAACTACGTCAACAACCAGGTCAGTTACAACAGCAACAAGATCGATGCGTTGAACGCCGGCCTGGGCTCTCTGGTCGATGCCAACCTGGCCCAGGAATCGGCGCAGCTACAGGCGTTGCAGATCAAGCAGCAGCTTGCGACGCAGGCGATCACCATCGCCAACCAGACGCCATCGACGCTGCTGACGCTGGTCAAGGCGGCCTAACCCTCCGGGGGAGAGGGGGCCAAAACGCCCGCTCTCCCCCGGATCCGGCCTGATCCGCATCCCGCCATCGTCCGATGCCAACCGTATCCCCGCCGCGCGAAGACCCGCCGGGCGAACCAGGAAGGCGCTCATGTCGAATCTGGTCCTAGAACTCCGCCAGGGCGAAATGATGATCGTCAACGGCGCGCCGATCCGATTTCGCACCAAGACCCGGATCGAACTTACCGCCAAGGCGCGTTTCCTGTTCGGCAAGCAGATCATGCCGCCCGATCAGGCCGACAGCCCTGCACGGCTGATCTATTTCGCCCTGCAGTCCGCCTATATCGGCACCGAGACAGAGCGGGAGCGCGGCCTGATTGCCGCGCGCGACCTGATCGCCGCCTTCCAGGAAGCCACCACGTCCGCGCTGGCGCGCGACATCCTGGACCGGGCCCTGGTCGCGGCCGAGGCGGACGATTGCTACCGGGCGCTCAAGCTGACCCGCCGCATCATCAGTCATGAAGACGCCGTACTCGGGCGGACGCCGGCAACAATCGAGGACACACCGGTGCGCGCCGCCATCGCAGACGAGGGCATCGCAGACAAGGAACGGACCCAACCATGCAGACCATGACCCAGGCAGTACGGGCCTATCAGATATCCTCGGCCCATCGCAGTCCGCGCGAGCAGGAAGCGGAGGTGTTCCAATCGGTGAACGGCGCGTTGCGCGCCACGCGCGACCAGGGCCCGATCGCCCGCGTGCGTGCCCTCGCCGACAACCGCCGTTTGTGGACCACCGTCATCGATCTGGTCCGCGATCCCGCGAACAGCCTGCCCGCCGAATTGCGCGCCTCGATCGTCTCGGTCGGGCTCACGGTCCAGCGGGAAATGGATCGCGAGCGACCCGACTTCGACTTCCTCATTTCCATCAACGAGAACATCGCCGCCGGCCTGTCCGGCCGGGGCTGACCGGCGCGGAGCGGGGGTCTTCCCCATGAGCATGACGCTCAGCGAAATCTCCTCGATGTTCGGCGCCAGCGCGTCGTCCGGATCGACGACCAGCGGCCTGCTCGGCGCGCTTTATGGATATACCAGCACCAACAGCAGCAAGAGCAGCGTGAACCCGATCACCGCGCTCAACTCGGCCGAACGGAACCAG
This sequence comes from Acetobacteraceae bacterium, assembly GCA_003133265.1. Lineage (GTDB taxonomy): Bacteria > Pseudomonadota > Alphaproteobacteria > Acetobacterales > Acetobacteraceae > PALSA-911. The sequence continues at coordinate 10,205 of PKWQ01000261.1, read as the reverse complement.
ACCCAGGATATCGCGGCGACGGCGGCGGAGCCCGCTGTCGCGCGCGCGGTCAATGCGTTCAACACCGCCGTTGCCAAGGCGACCAGCGTTCAGCAACTGCTTAGCAACCCGGCCGTGATGCAGGTGCTGCTGACGGCGAACGGGTTGGCGGATCAGATCCCCTATACGGCGCTGGCACGGAAGGCGCTGATGTCGGACACCACCAAGTCCAACTCACTGGCCAACACGCTCCGCGACACAAGATGGAAACCGGTCGCGCAGACCTACAATTTCGCTAACAAGGGTCTTTCGATCATCCAGAATCCGGGCGTGATCGGCACGATCGACAACGCCTACGCGGAAGTCTCCTGGCGCAAGTCGCTCGATGCCGCCACGCCCGGGCTGTCGAACGCGCTGACCTTCCGGGCAAAAGCATCCGGCATCACCTTGGTCGATCAGATCCTGGGCGATCCGATCATGCGCAGCGTGGTCACCACCGCGCTCGGCATCCCGTTGCAGATCGCCTTCCAGCCGCTGCTCGCGCAGGAAAAGGCGATCACCAGCCAGCTCGACATCACCCAGTTCCAGAAACCGCACTTCGTCGACAGTTTCGTCCAACGCTACCTGATTACCATGAACACCAACGCCGGCACCTCGACCACCACACCAAGTCTCGCATCGCTCGCGGTGCAGGCGCTCGGGCTTGTGGTCTGACCGGTCCCGCCAGTCGTTTCCCCTGGCTCAAAAGGAGCCCTTGCCATGGATTTGCAGATTTCTGTCGATGCGGAGAGCCTGACAAGGCGCGTGGCGGACCTGATCGATACCCGACGGATCGGCGCGGCGCGGCCATTGCTGGCCGCCGCGCGCCGGATGGCGCCGTCCTCGCCCCGTCTGGCCGAATTGTCCGCGTTGCTGGCGCTGCGCGAGGGGCGGCTCGATCTGGCGCAGGCGGAACTGGACCGCGCCATCGCCGATGCGCCGGAGCATGCCGGGCTGCGCAAATACCGCGCCGACCTGCGCCGCCAACTGGGCGACCGCGTCGGCGCGACGCAGGATGCCGCCGAGGCGGTGATCCTCGATCGGAATGACCCAGCGGCCAAAGCTCTGCTCGGGCTGCTGCTGCTGGACCTCGGGCAGTCCGCCGACGCGGTGCGGTGCCTGCACGAAGCGGTGGCCGACGCACCGGCCAATCCTTCCTTCCGCGAAGGACTGTCCTCTGCACTGGTGGCCTGCGGCAACGAGGCCGACGCGGCGGCGACGCTCGCCGAGGGGATCGCGGCAGCACCGGGCAGCGTCGCGCTGCGCAATGCCGCCATCCTGCTCGCCGTCCGCCGCTACGATTTTGCCGCCGCGGTACAGTGGGCCGATGACGCGCTCGCCGCCGGCGTGGCGGATGCCTGCCTGTTCGGCCTGAAGGGTCACGCGCTCTCCAGCCTGGGGCAGCACGCCGAGGCCGCCGATGCCTACACCGAGGCGCTGAAACTCCGGCCGGACGATCCCTATGTGCGGCATCTGGTGGCGGCCTCCGGGGCGGTGGCGGGGGCGGAGCGGGCGCCGAACGAGTATCTGCGCGCGGTGTTCGACGGCTATGCCGACCGGTTCGAGACCCATCTGATCTCGCTCGGCTATCGCGTGCCCGGCCTGATCCGCGCCGCATTGCTGCATCGGCTCGATATCAGCGACGGCGCGCGGATCGGGCCGGTGCTGGACCTCGGCTGCGGCACCGGGCTGCTCGCGCTCGCCATTTCCGACCTGCCGCTCGGCCCTGTCGTCGGCGTCGATCTCTCGCCGCGCATGTTGGCGGCGGCGGCGGAGAAACAGCTCTACGCCGAGTTGCGCGAGGCCGACCTGATGCATGTGCTGGCCACGGACGCCACGAGCTGGCCGCTGATCCTGGCCGCCGACGTGCTCTGCTATATCGGCGCGCTGGACGATGTGCTGGCAGCCGTGCATGCGCGGCTGCCGCCCGGCGGGCTGTTCGTGTTCTCGGTCGAGGAACTGCCGGCAGACACCGCCGAGGCGTGGGGGCCCGGCGGTAAGGCCCGCTATCGGCACGGCCTGTCTTATGTGCGCCAGGCCGCGACGGCGGCGGGCTTCACCGTCCACGCCATCGACCGCGAGGTGCTGCGCTACGAGATCGACGCGCCGGTGCCCGGGCTGCTGGCAGTGCTGGGGCGGGCCGGCGATGACCGTTGAAGCCGCTCTCGTCCGCCTGCGGCAGGGCGATTCGGCCGGCGCGCTGGCGCTGTTGAGCAGCAGGCTGCCGGACGCGGCAGCGGAGCAGTCCGCCTGCGATGCCGCGCTCGGCATGGTGCTGCTGGCGGAGGACCGGCCGGCGGAGGCGCTGGTGATGCTGCGCGCCGCGGTCGCATTGGGCGACATTTCGCCGGCCACGCTGCTGAACCTGGCGCTGGCCGAAGATCGGGCGGGCGAGCCCAACCGCGCGCGCGGCCTGATGCACGAGCTGGAGCGCCGATTGCCGGACTGGGACGAACCGCCGTTACGGATTGCCGAAAGCCTGCGCGCCGCCGGCGAGACCGCAGCCGCCGAGGCCGCCTACACCCGCGCGCTGGAGATCGATCCGCGGCGGATCGAGGCGCTGGTGGCGCTCGGCGCCCTGATGGTGGTCCGTGGCGCGGGGGCCGAGGCACAGGGCCTGTTGCTGCGGGCCTGCGGCATCGCGCCGGGCAACGCGGAAGCCTGGGACGCACTCGGGCTGGCGCTGATGCTGACCGACGAAGCGAATCTCGCCCAGACCGCCTTCGCCGAAGCGCAACGGCTGGCGCCACGGACGCTGGATTTCGCGCTGCATCTGGTCGACGCCGCGATCGCCGCCGGTGCGGGCGAGGCGGAACTGGCGCGGCTGGAACAGCTCGGCCAGCACGACCCGCTGAACGTCGCGCTGCTGATGGCGCAGGGCGCGCTGGCCGAAAAGCTCGGCCGCCGGGCAGCGGCGATCGACGCGCTGGAGGCCGCCGTGGCGCTGGCGCCGGACGAGAAATTGCCGGCAGCGTGGCTCGGCAGCACGCTTGCCCGCACCGATCGGCCACGGGAGGCGGAAGCGGCGCTGGCGCGCGCGATGATGCTCGATCCGGACAACGCCCAGCTGGTCAGCAACCACGCCGCGGTGCTGATCCGGCTGTACCGCCACGCCGAGGCGCATGCGGCGCTCACGGCACTGATCGCGCGCGACGGGCCGCAGGTCGCGGCACTCTGCAACCTCGCCAACGCCACCGTTTCGCTCGGCCAGCAGGAAGCGGCGGTGGCGACCGCCCGGCAGGCGATCGCGCTGCAACCGGATGCGGTGCTGCCCTGGCGGGCGCTGTGCAACAGCCTGCCCTATCGCGACGGCACCAGTGCCACGGAACTGCTGCAGGCGCTGCGAAGCTGCGCCGCGCTGCTGCCGCGCCAAGCGATGGCTGCGTTCGCCAACACGCCGCACCCGGATCGCCGGCTGCGGATCGGGCTGTTGTCGGGGAACCTGCGCACCCACCCCGTCGGCTGGCTGACCATCGCCGGGTTCGAGACGCTGGACCCGACGGCGTTCGACATCGTCTGCCTCGGCCGCAACGCCGCCCCCGACCCGATCGCGCTGCGCTTCGCCGCCGTCGCCTCGGAATGGCACGAGACGGACAGCCTGACCGACGCGGCGCTCGCCGCGCATGCCCGCGCGCTCGGCATCGACATCCTGATCGATCTCGGCGGCTATGGCGATCAAGGCCGGCTGCCGGCCTGCGCGCTGCGGCTGGCGCCGGTGCAGGTGAAATGGGTCGGCATGCAGAACCACAGCACCGGCTTGGCGGAGATGGACTGGTTCATCACCGACGCCATCGAGACCCCGCCGGAGCTGGAGCACGGCTATTCCGAGCGGATGCTGCGCCTGCCGGATGGCTATGTCTGCTACAGCCCGCCGCCGAACGCCCCGGCCGTCGGCCCGCTGCCGGCGCTGGCGAACGGCTATGTCACCTTCGGCTGCTTCAACAACCTGGCCAAGATCACCCCCCGCGTCATCGCCACCTGGGCGGACATCCTGCACCGCGTCCCGGGCGCGCGGCTGGTGCTGAAGACGCATCAGTTCTCCGATCCGCCGACCGCGGCCCTTATCCGCGCGGCATTCGCCGGCCACGCCATCGCGCCGGCACGGATCGTGCTGCGCGGAAGCTCCGGCCATCGCGCGTTCCTGGCGGAATACAACGACATAGACCTGGTGCTGGACCCGTTCCCCTATGCCGGCGGCCTGACCACCTGCGAGGCGCTGTGGATGGGCGTGCCGACCCTGACCGTGCCGGGCGAGATTTTCGCCTCCCGCCATTCCGCCAGCCACCTGACCAATGTCGGGCTCGCCGACTGGGTGGCACCGGACCTCGCCGCCTATGTGGCGATGGCGGTGGCGAAAGCGGCCGATCTCGACGGGCTGGCGGCCCTGCGCGCCGGGCTGCGGGCACGGACAAAGACAAGCAGGCTGTGCGATGCACCCCGCTTCGGGCGGCACCTCGGCGCCGCGCTGCGCCATGCGTGGCGGGACTGGTGCGCGCGCACGACGCCATGCACCACGGGAGCGGCCGGATGAGCGGAGCGGATTTCTCCTCCGCCGCCTATTGGGAGGCGCGCTATCGCACGGGCGGGCATTCCGGTGCCGGCTCCTACGGCCGGTTGGCCGACTTCAAGGCGGCGTTCATCAACGGCTTCGTCGCGGCGAACCGGATCGCCAGCGTGCTCGATCTCGGCTGCGGCGACGGCAATCTGCTGTCGCTGCTGCATGTGCCGACCTATATCGGCGTCGATGTCGCGCCCAGCCCGCTCGCCGCCTGCGCCGCGCGGTTCGCCGAGCGGACCGGCATCAGCTTCCTGCCGTACGACCGGCTGGAGGCCGCCGGAACCGCCGAACTCGGCCTGTCGATCGACGTGATCTATCATCTGGTCGAGGACGCCGTGTTCGCCGACTACATGCGCGCGCTGTTCGGCCATGCGAGCCGCTTCGTGCTGATCTATGCCAGCAACGTCGATCTGGCATGGCCATCGCCGCATGTACGGCACCGCCGCTTCAGCGACCATGTGGCCCGGGCACACCCGGACTGGCGGCTGCTGGCGCATGTGCCGAACCGCTACCCGTTCGACCAAGCCAAGCCGGAGGACACCTCCTTCGCCGATTTCTTCCTGTTCGCCCGTGGCGCCGGACCCTGCACGCTGACCATTCCGGCAATGATCCCGGACGGCTGCTGAGCCGGGGCTAACCCGGCTCCCGCCGCAACCCCTCGGCCGCCAGCGCCGCCAGATAGCTGGCCCAGCGCCGCTCCTGCTCGCGGCCGAGTTCGTGCAGGTAGTCCCAGGAATAGATCCCGCTGTCGTGCCGGTCATCGAACACCAGCCGCACCGCGTAGTTGCCGACCGGTTCGATCCCGACGATGGCCACATCGCGCTTGCCGGGGACGGTCACATGCTGGTCGCTGGAATGGCCCTGCACCTCCGCACTCGGGCTTTCCACCCGCAGATATTCGGCCGGCAGACGAAAGCCGGTGCCGTCGTCGAAGCTCACCTCCAGCACGCGCGCGGCCCGGTGCAGCCGCAGCTCTGTGGGCGTGGGCATCAGGCGTCCAGCTTACGGGCTTCCTCGGGCAGCATGATCGGGATGCCGTCCCGCACCGGATAGGCCAGGCCGGCACGGCGGCTGATCAGCTCTCCGGCCGCGCGGTCATATTCCAGCGGCCCCTTGGTCAGCGGGCAGACCAGGATTTCCAGCAGCCGCGGGTCGATCGGCGTCTGGCGCGCGGCTGCCTGATCCTGAGCGTCGGTGTTGGTTTCGGCCATGCCATCCTATCCTTTACAGCTTTGGGCCTTTTCAGCTTACGGACCGGCCGCCCGGACCGTCCTCGGCTTCCATCGCCGCCATCTGCAGCAGCGCAAGCAGCGTCTTGTCGCGTTCGGCGTCGTCGGGCGCCTCCAGCAGGGCCTGCTTCTCCGCCGGATCGAACGGGCAGACCATGGCCAGCGTCAAGCCCAGCGCAGCCTCGGGCAGGCCGTGAATCGCTTCCCAGTTGGCACCGATGGCGCGGCGGGTGAAATACGCCTGCAACGCCCCAAGCAATGTCGCCCGATCCAGCATGGACGGCCTGGCCGACAGGTCGAGATCGGCGATATATGGCGAAAAATCCCCGCGCACCCGGCGATAGCCGCGCCTTGCCGCCACTTCCTCCTGGACCCGGAACCGACTCACGCCGGTCAGCGTGATCATATAGCGCCCGTCGTCGGTTTCGGCGAACGCGGACAGCCGGCCCAGGCAGCCGACGCGGAACAGGCCGGGCCCGTTGGGGCCGGCCGGCGCGGAGGGATCGGGCTGGATCATGCCGAACATCCGCCCCGCGGCCAGCGCATCCTCGACCAGTGCCAGATAGCGCGGCTCGAAGATGTTCAACGGCAGCTTGCCGCGCGGCAGCAGCAGCGCACCCGGCAGGGGAAACACCGGAAAGATCTCCGGCAGCTCCGCCGCGCGCGGGTGAAAATGGGGCATCGCGCGGACCGAGGCCTAGCTGAACAGCAACGCCGACAGCTTGCGCCGCGATGCCATGGTCGCCGGATCGTCGATCCCCCAGGCCTCGAAAAATTTCAGCAGCTGCAGCCGCGCCGCATCGTCGTTCCAGCCGCGCTGGCGGCGCATGATCTCCAGCAGCGCGTCCGCCGCCGCCTCCCGCTGGTCCATCGCGTTCAACGCGGTGGCGAGGTCATAGCGTGCCTCGTGGTCGGCTTGGTTGGCGAGCAGCCGTGCCTCCAGGCTCTCCAGCTGGGCGCGCGCGGCACGGCCTTCCTGGGCCAGCGCCAGCGCGCTGCGCGCGCCGACGATCTCCGCATGTTCGGCGAGCTTTGCCGGCACCTCGGCCAGCGCCTGCTTGGCCTGATCCTCCTGGCCCAGCGCCATCAACGCGCGGATCAGACCGGCCCAGGCGTCCGGGTTCTCCGGCTCCTGCGCCAACAGCTCGGAGAATATCGCGCCGGCCTGCTGGGCGTCGCCCTGCTCCAGCGCCAGCTTGGCCTCGGCCAGCAGATCGGCGCTGGGCATCGAGCCGCCGGCCAGCTTCAGCAGCGCCTCGACGAAGCGCTTCACCTCGGATTCGGGCTGCGCGCCCTGGAACAGATCGGCGATCTGGCCCTGCCAGAACGCGGCGACCGTCGGCACCGATTGCAGCGGCAGGCCGTGCTGGATCAGCTGCTGCACCAGCCCGGGATTGGCGTCGATATCGATCTTGACCAGCTTCACCCGCCCGCCGGCGGCGCGGACGACCTTTTCCAGCGTCGGCGTCAGGGTCTTGCAGGGGCCGCACCAAGTCGCCCAGAAATCCACCAGGACCGGGATGGCACGGGAGGCTTCCACCACATCCTGCATGAATGTCTTCTGGTCGCCATCGATGATCACGGCGGCACCGGCCGTGTTCGCATCCTGTCCGTTGGTCTGGCCGATGATGTGGTCCATGTGGCGGGGCTTCCTGGCCTGGGCGTGGTGATCGGGCGTAGCGACAGCTATAGATATTGCGCGGATCGTGCCAAACAAGCGCAACGACGCATTGGGCAAGGCGCGACCGCGCGCCGACCATGCCTCCCCCAAGCCGCCCAGTCCAGAGCACAAGACCGCGCGGCCAGCCGTCTTGCATTCCAGCAAAAACCCGCATAGAACCCGCGCCCTGGACGCGACGCGGGCGTAGCTCAGGGGTAGAGCACAACCTTGCCAAGGTTGGGGTCGAGGGTTCGAATCCCTTCGCCCGCTCCAGATTTCAAAGGCTTAGGCCATGGGTTGGCACCCAGTGAGTCAGGCACTGACACGCAACTAACACGCAGGGCTGTTAAAGTCATTGGTCGGGTCGTCACCCGGCCGATCGCGTGTTATTGTCTACCCTTTCGGACCATTTCACGGTGTCGAACAGGTTCAAATCAGGACACGCACCCCCCTTTACCGAACGCGACTTCGATGGCCGTGAGGACACGAAACCACCGACAGTTGACTTCTGTCATGGTCGTCTGCTGAAGCATTGGTTGCCGGGGCCTGATCATGCCTACCCCGGGGCGCACTCGACACACAGGATGCCGAATTCGAAATTTCGGCTACCGCTTATGGCTGCATGTGCGCCAACGCATTGGTCATCGGCCAGTCCGATATCTTCATCGTGCCATTCAGCGGGCTGTCCATTTCCAAAATCAGATAGATCGAGCCGCCAATCGCAAGTGAGCAGATCAAGAAGGCGGTCACCACCGTCGCGTTGCGAGGCGCATTTAGCGCGAAGGTGGCAAAGATGAAGGCTATCCATAGCACGAGGACCACCAGCACGATCGGCTGAATTTTGGTGCCGGCCTGCTCGATCATCAGCCAGCGCTGGCGCAGCAGGCTCGTGCTGATCTGCAGGGCTTGATCCTGTAGCCAACGCTGCCCGTCATCGACCGGCTTCAGTGCGCGGATCGCCTCGCGGATATGTTCCAGCATTATGCCGGCCACATGGTTGTCCAACACCGCCGGATGACCACCACTCTTCGGCCAGAAGTCCATCAGTAACTGCGTCGTGTAGCGCTGCAGCAAGTCACGCGGAACAGTCGCGGTCTGCCCATAGTCCCGGAATGTCTCGTCCAGCAGGATGAGCTCCGTCGCGTAGCCTTGGATTGCTTGGTCGGTGGTGTCATACGAGGTCTTCGCGGTGGCGATGAGCAGACCCAGGACCAGGGAGGCCAGCACCGACAGCATCCCCGTGCCCAGCCGGACGACATCCTGGGTCTCCTTGGTCAGGTGGTGACTGGGCAGGCGCGAGTGCAGCAGCAGGCCGGCAATCGCAGAGGCGAAGATGCAGGCGGCCACGATCAAGCTGGTTATAATCGGATTCATTGGTAGTGTCTCAGTTTGAATTTTTGCGCTTAGCAGCGGCAGCCTCGGCCCGTTCGATCCGTTCGGCGTGCTTCGCTATCTTCTCGTAGTGGGCCGCAATCTTCAGCATCCCACTTTTGGATTCTTCATCCCTCATCGGCCCGGCAACAGTTCGGGCCTCCGCTGCGCGGTCATGCCAGTGTTGAGCGCCAAGTCGTGTAGGCATGTCCGTCGCCCTCGCAATTAGCTAGCTTTTGCCGTATGCTTACCGCCAAGCAAGCGGCAGGAGTTGAGTATGCCTAAAGGCCCCCGAGGCGAGAAGCGCCCCTGCCGGCGCCAGCTTGGAGATCGTGACCGACTCGCGCAACGTCATCGGGTGGCCACGGGTGCCGTCAAGCGATAGTTGGTCTGGGGTCTTCGGCCTTGACGGTGCCGTTGCGGCACGTGTGTAAGGCCTACTGAAACAGGGCCAAGATTTGCGAGGTCGGCTGGGCGGCCAAGTCGGCGGCCCGCATGGCCTGCTCATGCATTTGGTGGTCAGCCAACCGCCCCCCGACCTTCCTCCCAAAATCCCCGGCAACGCCGATGGTGGCTGCCTTTGCTACACTTAGGGCCAGCCGTCCAAGAGCGCGGAAGCTCGCGGCGACAAGCTCCAGTATCTTGGAGCTGGCCTGTGGCGACTGCTGAGACCCCAGCATGTCATGTGCGTTAGCCGCCAGCGCGTGGCCGGCTTCAGCATCTTCCAGCAGAGCATCCAGCTCGTCCCTATTGTTGGCACCGGATGGCAGCGCATCCCGTGCCTTCCGAACGTGATCGGCCAGTTGCTTCCATTGAGCCTTAAGCTGCCCGGCGTTCTCGATGATCGCGGGCAGGCGGTCTGCCCAATCAGCACGAAGCGGGCGGCCCACCGTCCCCTGGATGTTCGCCACTGGTGCGGGGGTAGTTGCCGCAACGTGGCCGGTCACGGCTGTTGTCTCGGTTGTGCGCGCCGACAAAAAGGCTGTCCCGAGCTCGCCTGCGGAAGCCGTCACCGCAGCGCCAGAGCCGGTGGCGACAGCTGTCGGCGCGGCCCCGCCTTTGGAAGCTGCCTTCGTATTCGCTGTGCCGTGGACAACCGTCGCCTGCGGATCGGCAGGGTCCCGCGCCGGGTCTTTTGGTTCGCTCGCCATCCTAAGCCGCCCCATTGTCTGTCCACGCGCGCCGCTAGTATTGCATATGATGGCGGCGTCTCGCCAGTCGGGGACGGGGCTGTAGCGGCTTGCTGGTGCGCGCCGGCCGATCCTCGGGTGACGGTCGGGGCGCGAAGCGGGCCATGCTGGGGCGCTCTGCTGCGGTCTGTGATTAAGCGTGGAAAAAGGGACCCCTCTGCTGATGGGGTTCACGATGG
>PKWQ01000304.1 GCA_003133265.1 Acetobacteraceae bacterium | reverse complement strand
AGCCCGTCGGCGTTCACCATGATGTCGACCATGGGCACGCTGATCTGCGGTTCTTCCTCGCGCGGGATCGTCATCAGCGCGATCAGGCCCGCCACCAGCGCTGCCATCAGGAACAGCGGGGTCAGCGGCGAGCGGATGGTGGCCTGGGTGAGCCGGCCGGACAGACCGAGCTTCACGGCTGCACCAGGACATCACCGGGGTGGAGGCCGGAAAGTATTTCCAGTGCATCCGGCATGTCCGGCCGCGGCCGCTCGCGCCCGCGCTGCACCGGGACGTCGATGATCGTCCCATCGGCCTGATGCACACGGGCATAGTCGAGCCCGAAGCGGGTCACGATATAGGCGGCGGGAACGATGACGGTCCGTCGCTCGCCACCGGATATCCATACCCGCACCCGCTCGCCCACGAAGTAATCACCAAGGCCGGCGACGAGCGCATCGGCGATCACACGCCCATCCTGGATCAGTGGATAAACGAGCGAGATCGTGCCGGTGCTGGCCGCCCCTTGTCCCAGATCCTCGCCGTCGAGGCGGATCGGGTCGCCGGCCTTCAGGAAGCGTGCATGCCGCTCTGGCACGCTCAGGCGCAGAACGAAATCCTGCTGGGCGATCGTGGCGACGGCCTCGCCGCTCATCACCACGGCGCCCACCGTGACCGGCACCTTGAGCACGCGGCCGGCGGTTGGCGCCAGCACGTGGCCTTCTGCCAACTGCTGCTCCAGCACGGCACGCTCGGCGATACGTGCCTTCAGCGTATTCGTGGCGACATTGGCCGCCGTGGTCGCACTGTCGAACTGCGCCCGGCTGACCGCACCGCTCTTTACCAGGGCTTCGGCGCGCCCGAGGTCGATCTGGGCTTGCGTCAGCTGCGCCTTCAGCGCGGCGATCTGTGCGTCGAGCGATCCCTGCTGGAGGATCAGCTTCTCATCGCCGATCATCGCCACGACCTGGCCGCGCTCGACCCGGTCGCCCTCCCTGACCGAGAGGCTGGCGATGGTACCGCCGGTACGAACCCGTGCCGGGACTACGTCCAGGCTCTCGACCGTGGCGAACACCGCCTTGTCGTCGGCAGCCGCGACGGGTTCGACGGTGTAGGTCGAAGCGGCTTGAGAAGCGCCCGCAAGCAAGAGCGAGGCCGCGACCAGAAACATGACCTTGCGCATCGGGGAAATCTCCCTTGAAGCAGCGTGCCTTTCGGCGGTTGACAACACGTCAGCGGGTGGTCGGCAGCCCCGCCGCTTTCCACGCTTGAATGCCGCCGGTCATGTGCGCCATGTGGGCGATTCCCCGTTTCAGGCATTGCGCGACGGCCATTGCCGAGCGCTTGCCGGACCCGCAGTGAAAGACGACCTCGCGGCCTTCGAGCGAGGGCAAGGCACTGGGATCGAAACTCGACAATGGAAACAGCAGGGCGCCTTCGATGCGCTCGGCGGCATGTTCCTGCGGCTCGCGCACGTCGATCAGCACGATCCAATGCTTGTGGATCATCTCGTGGATCGCGGCGGGTGAAAGCTCCCGCAAGCGGGCGGATATGGTCATCGCTTCTTGCCTTTCTGGCCGGTGGGTTCGGCCGATGCACCGCTCGTGCCCGGCTCGGAAAGTGACTGGGCCCCGCAATAGACCCCGTAGAGCACCTCAAGCACCTTGCGGGCCGGCGCGCTCGATATCGAGTACCAGATGGTCTGCCCGTCACGCCGTGCCGCCACCACGCCATCCTTGCGCAGGAGGGCGAGATGCTGGGAGACGGTTGAACCCCTGATGCCCAGGAATTTTGCCAGTTCGCCGACCGAGCGTTCGTCCTCGATCAGTTGGCATACAATGAGAAGGCGGTGGCGGTTGGCCAGCGACTTCAGCAGTTCGGCGGCCTGCTCCGCCGCGACGTTCATGGCCGTAGCTGATATTTTCATGGTTGCGAATATACGATGTAGTGAATATATTGCAAGAGGGTGGACGCGCGGATTTTCCGTGCCCCCTGTAAGCAAGGAGGCTGAGATGAACCTCGACAAGGCCGTTGTCTCGTTCGCCGGCATCATGGTGCTGTTGGGCCTCGTGCTGGCGCAGATCTACAGTCCCTATTGGCTGCTGCTAACCGCGTTCGTCGGCCTGAACATGTTGCAGGCGGGCATCACCGGCTTTTGCCCCGCGGCCATGATCTTCAAGAAGCTCGGCATCCGGCCCGGCAACGCATTCCAGTGACCGCTGGCCGAGGCCGGGTCCGAAGGTGAAACCACGGAGTTAGAAACATGCACAAGGATTGGCCGCGGATGGCTACCGAGCTATCCCAAGCCCTCAAGGAGGTGCGAACCGGATCGCCCGAGACGATGAAGGCGTTTTCCGCGCTCGCCCGCGCCGCGCTTGAGCCGAAGGCGCTGGATGGGAAGACCAAGGAGCTTCTCGCCCTCGGCATCTCTGTCGCGATCCGCTGTGACGGCTGCGTCGCCTTCCATGCCGAGGCCGCCGTCAAGCAGGGCGCGACCCGTGATGAGATTATGGAGACCATGGGCATGGCGATCTACATGGGCGCCGGCCCGAGTGTGATGTACGCGGCGCAGGCCGTCGAAGCCTTCGATCAGTTCAGCGCGAAAAAGCCTGCGGTAGAGTGACCGTGCGCCATCCGGTGGTGTGGGAACGCAGGACCGTCTACGCAATCTGATTCCCCGGTATCCGGTCAAGCCAGCGGCCCGCGCCTCGACGGGGGCCACTCCGATGCCGGCGCGTCCGGCCCCAGGGCTTCGCCGGCACGCCGTAGGCCGCGATGACATAGCGGAGTATTTCCTCGGCCGTCGCATCGTCGATCGGCGCGCCGAAGGCCTTCCGCATCTTCGTCGCCTCCGCCTTCCACGTCGCGGGCGACATGAAGGGCGAATTCATCTTGATGTAGTCAAGGCTGTGACAGGCCGCGCATTGCACGGAGACGGTCTCGGCGCCGGCGCCCGGTTTGACATCGAATTGCCGAGCAACATCGGCCACGACCGCGCCCGGCGAAAACGCCGCGGTCAAAATCCGGCGACGCTCTTCGAAACTCCACCGCCGCCGACGCTCCGGACCGGTCATCACGGTCACATGGGCCATGCTGTGCTGCTATCTGCGCTCATAAGCTCTCCTTACGAGCGCAGCTTCACGACCGAACTGTCATCCCGCAAGGCGGCCTATGGCGTAGGGATACGATTCTCCAACGTAAACGCCGGATGATCGCATGATCCAGGGTGGAAACTATTGGACGCTGTTTACCCCTGGAATCTGGAAAGTTTTGCACGCTGTTTTACAGCGGTGTCCTGCGGCTTACGCTTTCGGCACGTGCTGGCGCCAGTTGTGCGCTTCCTTGAAGCCCAAGACCTCGCGCGTCTTGCGGTTCGACAGCGGCGCTTCGAACTCGCCCATCTCGCGAGTGACCTTCACATTGGGGCACGCGTGAGCGAGGAATTCCCGTGTCGGCGTGTTCAGCGTGATCGTGTCGTTGACCGCATTGAAGACCTGATAGCCGAGCCCGTCCCTTTGCAGACAGAGGTGCACGATCTCGCCGAGGTCGCGGGCGTCGATATAGCTCCAGGCGTTGCGCTTGCGCGACATCGGATCGGCGAGGAACGCGGGGAACATCGTATATTCGTGCGGCTCAATCACGTTGCCAATGCGCAAGGCGTATATGTCGGCGCCGTAGCGCAACGCGAACGCGCGGGCCGTCTTTTCGTTGCAAACCTTGGAGAGGCCGTACGAATCCATCGGATCGGAATCGTAGTCCTCTTCAAGCGGGAAGCTATGATAATCCTTGTCGCCCTCGGCGAAGCAGACTCCATACGTTGTCTCGCTCGAGGCGACGATCACTTTGCGGACGCCCAGCTTCATCGCCGCCTCGATGACATTGTAGGTGCTGATGACATTGGCGGCGAAGGTGGCATTGTCCGGTTCGATCAGGACGCGCGGAATGGCGGCGAAATGCACGACGGCGTCGGGCGCGCCCGGCGGCTTGCCGGCGTCGAAGCCGTCAAGGCCGAAATGCGTCGTGAGCGCGTTGAAGGCCTGCCCGCTGTCGGTGAGATCGGCGACGAGCGTGTTCACGCCCGGTAGATCGAGCGGCTTCAAATCGACGTTGAGGATCGAATAGCCCTTGTCGAGCAGATGCGGCACGGCGTGGCGTCCGGCCTTGCCTGTGCCGCCGGTGAATACAATTCGTTTGGTCATGGCGTTCTCCATTTGATCAAAGACAACCCGAGCTCTTCATGTCGAAGCAGCGGGCTTTCTCGCGGCGCAAGCGAGCCACGTCGAAGTTCTGCATACCCTCATCCCGTCGCCGCGGCCATGACGCGTTCCTGCGAAGCGTCGGCGCTCGTGAGTTGGCCGCCGACCGGGCCTTGTTTGAGGAGAGCATCAGGATCTCGGGGGTCACGTTACGACCATCGTTCGGACGATGGCACCCAGGCCTCACAAACGACAGCACAACTGGCACCGCTCAAACCGTCGCAGCGTGGCACCCCCGAGATCCTGATGCTCAGGAGTTCACTCCGTTAGCCGCTTGCGGATAGCCTGCAATTCCTGCCGGTGCGCCGCACTCGTTTCCGGATAAGACATTTTGAGCCCTTCGAACGTATCGAGGACAATCTGGGATACAATCAACCGAGCGTTTTCCCTGTCATCGGCTGGAACGACATACCAAGGGGCGTCACTTGTGCTCGTCGCACCGAGGCATTCCTCATAGGCCTTCATATAGTGCTTCCAGAATTTCCGCTCCTCGACGTCCGCGAGGCTGAACTTCCAGTTCTTTTCCGACTCGTCGATGCGTTCGACGAAGCGCTTTCGCTGCTCCCCCTTCGAGAGGTGGAGAAAGAACTTGATGATGCGGGTTCCGTTGTCGTGGAGGTGCCTCTCCAAATTCACGATGGAACGATACCGGCCGTGCCAGACCGCCTTGCCGTCGTGCGGCCCGTCCGGGACCCCTTCGTTGCGGAGAATCTCGGGATGCACGCGGGCGATCAGGACCTCCTCATAGTAGGATCGATTGAAGATTCCGATCCGCCCGCGCTCCGGCAGCTCGCGGGTGGTGCGCCAGAGAAAGTCGTGTTGCAATTCGGCAGGGCTGGGATGTTTGAAACTGAACACTTGGCAGCCTTGGGGGTTGACCCCTGACATCACATGTCTGATGGCTCCGTCTTTTCCTGCCGCATCCATCGCCTGAAAGATCAGCAGGACGGCATAGCGGTTGGAGGCATAAAGGAGCTGCTGTTGTGCGCTCAGTTGCGCAACATGCTCTCCCAAAAGTTTGTGATATTGATCCTTGGACTTGTAAATGGACTCCACGTTTGTAGGCCATTTCCGGAGATTGACCTCATCTCCTTCACGTACGCAAAAGTCCTTTGAATGTATTTTGGTCATGTTCCTCTACCTGTCTTTCTGCTCATTTAGCGATCTTCGAGGACAAATCGGATGGCGTCTTCGCTTTGGCTGCGACCTTGGGATCGGCTCCGGTTTCAGATTTAGGCCCGGCTTCGGCTTCAGGTGCCTTCGCGGCTGCGACGGGCGTCTCGGCATGGGCGATGGCTTCGGCGATGATTCGTCCGGCACTGTCCGGGTCTTTGAGGATGCCGGCCAAGAGGACGTCACCGAGCGTCGTGTTCATCAGTTTAGTGATGTCAGTGTTGTCGCCCGGCTTAGGCTCGGCTTTGGCTTCAGGCTGAGGCGGCGGTGTGGCTTCAGGTGGGGGCTCGGCTTTGACCGAGGGCGAAGGCGCAGCCTTGGCCTCATCAGGTTGCGGCTCGGCTTTGGCTTCAGACTGAGGCGCCGGCGTGGTTTCAGGCGAAGGCGCGGCCTTGGCTTCAGGTTGTGGGTCGCCTTTAGCTTCAGTCTTCGGCTGGGCTTTAGCGACCTGTTGGGTCGTATCGACCGCTTTCACAGCCACGGCGCTGGGAGCGCGCCATTTGATCATCGCGACCTTCACGGCGTCGTTCAAAACGAGGCACGAGACCATGGCATAAGCAAATACCCCGAGCGTCTGCCACCAAGGTAAGGGCATGAGTCCCTTGAGCCCCACAAACGTCAGGACGGTGCCCACGATGGCATCCGCAGCGAGGGCCGACATGAAGGTCTTGCTTGGCAGGGTCGCCCAGAACCAGCTGCGCTCCCGCGCGGACACGACGGAGAAAACGGCGAAGTAGAGCAGCATAAGAAAGCTGAAGGTGTAGAGGGCATTGTCATTGGTAGCCAAACCGAATCCCGTCCAGCCGATCCATAACAGGAAGAGCGTTTCGGCAACCATCGCGACACCAAGCACGACGGACACGGTGATGAAGCCTCCAATGTTCCATGTCTCCGGATTCTTGGATGGCCGCACATTGTCAGTGGAAAGGGATATTTTCGCGAAGTCCGTCAGGAAGACTAGCAGCAGCATCGCGAACGCCGAGACAACGAACTTTCCGGTCACCACGAATGCGATGGCCACGAAAGCCGCCTTCAGGATTGTCCGGCTGACCTTGTTGATGATCCACGTCAGAATGCGCTGGTAGATCGTTCGCCCTTGCTCGACCAGCGCCACGATGTTCGTCAGGCCTGCCTCGGTCAAAACGACGCTCGCGGCGCCCTTGGCCACGTCGGTCGCGGTGCTGACGGCGATTCCTACTTCGGCTTGGCGCAGGGCGGGTGCATCATTAACGCCGTCGCCCGTCATGCCGGTCACGTGGCCGGCGGCCTGTAGATGCTTCACAACAATGTACTTGTCCTCCGGATACACCTCCGCGAAGCCATCGGCACCCGCGAAAAGATCGACCGTCTTGTTGTCACCTTGCGCGCTCGCCGTCTTTACGTCCGCCATACGCTTGATGTTGGCCAGCCCGACTCCCTGTCCGATCTCAAGCGCCACTGGCAGTGCGTCGCCGGTGAGCATCTTCACGGGAACGCCGAGGTCGTGGAGTGTGGCGATGAGCTGCTTGGCGTCCGGTCGAGGAGGATCATATAACGACACCAGTCCGACCAAGACCGGTGCGCTTTTCTCCGGTCCGCGTGCCACGGCCAGCGTCCGGTAGCCCTTCGCGGCTGCCGCGCTGACGCGTGCATCCAACGCCTCGATTGCCGGGGGCTGGAGTCCGCAAGCCTCGGCGATGGTGCGCACGGCACCTTTCATAACGCGCATCCGTTGCCCGTTCTGCTCGACGACGGCTTCCGTCCGCCGGCTTTTCGCATCAAAGGGTGCGAATGAAACGGGCGTAACCGCAGGAATGCCATCGAATACGTGATGCGCTTTCGCTGCGGCGAGGAACGCGAGGTCAATCGGGTCCTGGTTTGATTCCTGCGACGCAAGTGCGCCGGCAAACAGCACATCGGCTTCCGTCGATTTCTCCAGCGGAATCACGCCAGTGACGGCGAGCTGGTTCATCGTAATTGTGCCCGTTTTGTCCACGCAAAGCACGTCCATCGTCGCGGCGTCTTCTGCGGCGCTCAGGCGGGTGACGAGTACACCGCGCTTGGCCAGTTCCTTCGACCCGACGGCCACGCTGACCGTGAACATGACGGGGAGAGCGACCGGAACCGCACTCATTAACAGGACAAGCATGAGCGGAATCATTTCCATGAGCGGCGCGCCG
Organism: Acetobacteraceae bacterium; assembly: GCA_003133265.1. Classification (GTDB taxonomy): domain Bacteria; phylum Pseudomonadota; class Alphaproteobacteria; order Acetobacterales; family Acetobacteraceae; genus PALSA-911. The sequence goes on along the minus strand of PKWQ01000304.1, from coordinate 3,992 downwards.
CGTATCACCGACAGCACGATCACCACGCCCAGCAGCGCGCCAACAATGACAAAGAGCCAGCGGACGATCTTTGCCACGACCGCCTCGATGTGGAGTTTCGGACGCGCCTCCTGCACAAGTTCCGTGGTACGGCCAAAGTAGGTCTTCGCCCCGGTCAGCATCACCACGCCGTTGCCTTCACCGCGGCGCACGACGGACCCCGACGAAAGCACTTCGCCGGGCGCTTTGTCCGCGTCTTTCGATTCGCCGGTAAGCGCCGACTGGTCCACACTCAACGCGCCCGTGAGGAGTTTTACGTCCGCCGGGATGATGTCGCCCGGTCGGACGCGGACGATGTCACCGGGAACCAGATCGCGGGCGGGAATGACCTGCCAGCTCGAATCGCGACGCACACGCGCGCTTACCTGCAATCGTTTCCGCAACGTTCCAACGACGCCAGCGGCTCGCTGCTCCTGCATAAAGCTCAACACAGCGTTGACGATCAGCAGCGCGCCGACCACAGCGAGATCGGAGTAATTCCCGAGCACGGCCGACAGCACCATGATCAGTTCGAGCATCCATGCCGAGATTCCCCAGAATTTGCTGAGGAATTTGAGGACCGGGTGCTTCTTCTTTTCCGCTACCTCGTTATAGCCGTGCTCCTTGCGGCGTGCGTCCACCTCCGCGCGCGTGAGCCCAGTATCCGGGTTCACGTGGAGCGCCGCGAGCGTGTCGGGAACCGACGCGGTGGCGATATCTGGGGCTTTGGCGTTTGCTGGCTTGGAGGGCGCCGGCTTCGCCTCGGATTTATTTGGGGTCGCTCCCATAGTGAACATCCTCTCTGCCGCCTGCGCAGTTTATGCCGCTTTGCCTGCGTGGGTCGCGCTCCACTTCCAATAGCTGATATCCGGGAGGGGTTCCATAATGGGTTTCCGGCTGGCTCTGCTATGCCGCAGGTTTCGTGAGTTGCCGGATACCAGTCGAAGGATGGGACGAGCCGGTGTCTGTCCAATAGTGAACTTGAGGGGACTAACGACCTCAAAGGCATTGTCACCGGCTCGCCCGACTTGTCCTTGGCCTGCTCGATCTTCGGTCCCACCTTTGGGCGGCCAAGTGTCTTCTTCCCCTCAGGGCGGAATTAGATGCGTCCAAGCCGTGACAGTCGCCATCACCTCACCCACGCCGGTTATCATCGCTGCTTACGGGTCCGGTCCAAAGCGGCAACAAAGCGCGTTTCCGCGTCGGCCTTGCTGCAAATAGTGGACTTGTCGGCCGGATGAGGACCGCGCACCAAGTAGCCACGATCAGCGCCTGCACCGCTTGTATCGCGCAGCGTGACCTTAATGAGCATCACGCCCGCTTCGCTCCGCAACACTTGACTTCCCGTCATGGGAACCTCCATTTCTGGCATGTGGGTTGCCTAACTTTTTGGAAATGACACGTGGGCGGCCTTGCTATGTTCGAGAGCCGCGCCTGCGTGCTTCTTGGCGTCTTCTGGCTTGCCGAGATCGCGATGATAGGCCGCCTGATGGCGATGATGCGCGGCGGCGTGGTGGCGAGCGGCCGCCAGAACCAGAAGGTGAGCCTCACTCGCCGGACTCTTCGGTAACTGTACCATTTATCGTATTCCTTACCCTGAACGATGACTTAGGCGACGCCCAGAAATTGTCGCTCTAATTATGCGCTATTACGCTGCGTGTCCGCCAACGTGATGGCCATCCCGCTCAATTCGATTGATCTTGGGCGTTGTCTTATTGCCTATCCGGCAGCGAACAGCGGGGGCAGGCTCGGAAACTACCCAGGCTCGCCGAGAGGTATCGAAATTGACTGCCGCACCGCTTAGCGGGGGTAACTAAATTACCGCCTTTACATGTCCGATCCACAATTCAAAACTTCCACGAACTGGGATTGCATCAGCCGATCCAGCGGGTTGTACCTTGTACAAGATGCTGCCGAAACGCACCCGAAGAAAGGAATGCGCTTATGGTATTCTATCTTCATGGGATGGAGGCTAATGGGAGAACCGGTTTTGGGTTTCAGATCGCACAGTGACGCCCATTTTCTTCACGACACGATAAGGATTCTGTCACCGACAAGGTCGAAGCAGCGCAGCCGCTTTCTCGAATCAGGGTGGTATGGCGCTGATGCGGCTGGCATCTTCCTACCGCGCAGACAGGGTATTCAGCCTCGCGTCAGCAGAAATATACCGAACCCCAGCATCGCGACGCCGCCCGCACGCCCGATCCAGGCCCCGCCCGGCAGCAGCTTCTCGACGAATACGAACACCGCGAGGGTCGCCACCCAAAGCAGGTTCATCACCCCGACAACGAACAGCAACGCCATGAGCACCCAGCAGCACCCGAGGCAATAGCCGCCGTGCTCCAGCCCCATCCGCAATGCGCCGGCCCATCCGTCACGCCAATGGTTGAGCACAAATGCGAACGGAGAGCGGCAGTTGCGCAGACAGGCCTGCTTCAGCGGCGTGAACTGGTACAGCCCCGCCAGAATGAACAGCGCGCCGCCGAGCATCGGGCTGGCGGCCGCCAGCGCAGGGGAGAGCAGAGCCAGGCGATCCAGCGCCCACTGCGCCACCGTGGCGCCGATGGAGAAGGCACCCCACGCGATCAGGTAACCGAGCGTGAAGACCGATGTCGGTGCGAAGCTCTGGCCACGCGCTCGCTTGCTTCGGTTCAGCGTGGCGAAGGTGAGGATCATCGGCGCGGCGCTGGGCACCATCATGCCCAGCATCATCACCCACCACATCGCGAAGGTCAGCGCGAAGGCCGCGGGCGTCCAGGGTGCCGCCATCGGCATGGCCATGTCTCGCATGTCGTCCATGGCCATGCCTGACATGGCCTGGGGCATCGCCAGCAGATAAGACCAGGCGATCACCGTCACGCCGAGTAGCGCGAACAGGATGACGGCTCGGTCGCGCCGGCTCAGCGCGGCGGCGCGGGGATCAGCTGGCGAGGCCATCGGTGGCGAACACAGGTCGCCTTATGCCGCCCAGGCGAACGGTGCGAAATGACCGTTGTTACCTTTACCGACGATGTCGAGACCGAGCCCGAACCCCTGCACGTGGAGTTCTTTGGCCCGCGCCAGGGCAAGTCGCCGGCTTGCTGGGTGTCCTGTGTTGTCAATGTAAAATGGCTCGCCGTTCTGGTTACGCGAGGCCACGCCCTCAATCTCGAACGACAGAATGTCCGGGATCGACACCGCGCGTTTCAGGCCTTCGATAAGGAACTCAATCGGCCTGAACTCAACGCCCCGGAAGTCAGTGACCAAATTGGCACGGATCATGCCCGGCGGACCGCCGGCCTGGCCGCTGACGATGGCGAACAACGCCTGGCGTTGGTCGTCGTTCGCCCGCGCGTCCACTACGCCGGCGAAGACCCAGTTGCCGTCGGCCATCACCTTGCCCGAGCGAATCACCAGCGCGAAGCATAATCCGTCGAGGCTGGTGGCACCGGAATGTCCCTTGTTTATTCGGAAGATCAAGGCGGCGGTGCAGTGGTCATAGGTCACCTCCGCCTGTGGGTTGGTGTAAATGCAGGGGCACAGATAATCACAGTTACAGCTTTCCATGTACTCGCCGCTGAGCTGCCAGGTGGTTCCGGACATCGATGACTCCTTTGGCGTCAGAGGTTAAGCCGGGTGTCCGGGCCGGATGGCCGGGAGGACCGCACCGTCGCCGTTGGATTGGGACGTTAGGCTGCGGCGTTCTGCTGATCAAGATCGCGTTTGAGGCCGGACCTAGCCCCATGAGCGGTCAGCGCGTTCTTCAGGATCGGCAGTTGGCGATGGGCCTTGGTGCGCCGAAAGCTCTTGCGGCCTCAAGCATTGCTGCCCCCGTCCAGCGCAGCGCCATCGCGGCGTCGCGCCAGTGCTTCACGTTGCGGGCGACGATCCTGTGCGCGACCGTCGTCGTTGTCGATCAGCGCCATACTTTGCTGATCACAACGCGGCAACCACCTTTTCGAGCTTCGCGCGCACTTGCGCGGCGAGCCGTTTCA
>PKWQ01000161.1 GCA_003133265.1 Acetobacteraceae bacterium | reverse complement strand
CTGGGCGATCAGGGCCGGCGTGATGTCGCGCCCGGCCACATCGTGCACCAGCCGCTTGCAGGCTTTGACTGCATCCGGGCTGGCGCTGACCAGTGCCTGGGTCAGCTCGGCCACTTTGGCGTCCAGCACCTCGGCCACGACTACCTCGTGCACCAGGCCGATGCGATGCGCCTCGGCCGCCCCGAAGCGCTCGGCCGTCAGGAAGTAGCGGTGCGCGGCACGCGCGCCCATGGCGCGAATGACATAAGGGCTGATGGTGGCCGGGATCAACCCGAGCTTGACCTCGCTCAGGCAGAACGTGGCCGTGTCCACACTCACCGCCATGTCGCAGGCCGCGACCAGGCCGATGCCCCCCGCGAACACGTCGCCCTGAATGCGCGCGATGGTGGGTTTGGGGCATTCGTACATCACGCGCAGCATCTCGGCCAGCGCGCCGGCGTCGGCCAGGTTTTCCTCGCGCGTGTAGTCCGCCATGCGGCGCATCCAGTTGAGGTCGGCCCCCGCGCAAAAGGCCGGACCAACGGCTGCCAGCACCACGGCACGCACATCGTCGCGAGCACTCACGTCGGCAAAGGCCTTCGAGAGTTCGGCAATCACCTCGTCGTTGAACGCGTTGCGAACTTCGGGGCGGCTCAAAGTGAGGGTGGCCACGCCGCCCTCACAGGTCAAAGTCAATGCGTTCATGGCGTTACATCCGGAACACGCCGAATCGGGTGTCCGGTATCGGCGCATTCAGGGACGCGCTCAAGCCCAGCGCCAGCACCCGGCGCGTGTCGGCCGGGTCAATCACCCCGTCGTCCCACAGCCGGGCGGTGGCGTAATAAGGATGGCCCTGCTGCTCGTACTGGTGCCTCAGCGGAGCTTTGAAGGCCTCCTCTTCGTCGGCGCTCCACTGACCGCCTTTGGCTTCAATGCCGTCGCGCTTGACGGTGGCCAGCACGCTGGCGGCCTGCTCGCCGCCCATCACGCTGATGCGCGCGTTGGGCCACATCCAGAGAAACCGCGGCGAAAAAGCGCGGCCGCACATGCCGTAATTGCCAGCCCCAAAGCTGCCGCCAATGATGATGGTGAATTTCGGAACACTGGCCGTGGCCACCGCCGTGACCATCTTGGCGCCGTTGCGGGCGATGCCCTCGTTCTCGTACTTGCGGCCCACCATGAAACCGGTGATGTTTTGCAAAAACACCAGCGGAATCTTGCGCTGGCAGCACAGCTCGATGAAGTGCGTGCCCTTGAGTGCCGACTCGCTGAACAAGATACCGTTGTTGGCAATGATGCCCACCGGCAGGCCTTCGATGTGAGCAAAGCCGCAGACCAGCGTGGTACCAAAGCGCGCCTTGAACTCGTGAAACTCGCTGCCATCGACGATGCGAGCGATGATTTCGCGCACATCGAAGGGCTTGCGGGTGTCCACGGGAATCACGCCGTAAAGTTCTTCTGCTACAAATTTAGGGGCTGCCTGTGCCCGCAGATTATGGGCTGCCGCCTTTTTTCGATTCAAATTCTTGACGACCGAGCGGGCCAGCGCCAGCGCATGCAGGTCGTTTTGTGCCAAGTGATCGGCCACACCCGACAGGCGCGTGTGCACGTCGCCACCGCCCAGGTCTTCGGCCGAGACGATTTCGCCGGTAGCGGCCTTCACCAGCGGCGGGCCGCCAAGAAAAATCGTGCCCTGGTCTTTCACAATGATGGTCTCGTCGCTCATCGCCGGCACGTAAGCCCCACCGGCCGTGCAACTGCCCATGACCACGGCAATTTGCGACAGGCCCTGGGCGCTCATGTTGGCCTGGTTGAAGAAGATGCGGCCGAAATGCTCGCGGTCCGGGAAGATCTCGTCCTGCTGCGGCAGGAAGGCGCCGCCGCTGTCCACCAGATAGATGCAGGGCAATCGGTTGGCCCGCGCGATCTCCTGCGCGCGCAGATGCTTCTTCACCGTCATCGGGAAATAGGTGCCGCCCTTCACGGTGGCGTCGTTCGCCACGATGACGCATTCCCGGCCCGACACCCGGCCGATGCCGGTGATGATCCCGGCGGAAGCGACCTCACCGCCATACATCCCGAACGCCGCGAGCTGGGAGAATTCCAGGAACGGCGTGCCGGGATCGATCAGCCCGCGCACCCGCTCACGCGGCAGCAGTTTGTTGCGCCCGAGGTGCTTGTCCCGGGCGGTTTCCCCGCCGCCCAGTTCCGCCTCCGTCACCTTGGCGCGCAGATCGGCGACCAGCGCGCGCATCGCCGCCGCGTTCGCCCTGAACTCGGCCGATGCCGGGTTCAGTTCGGAGTGCAATGCGGTCATTCGCGGCCCGGCCGCGGCAGGAAGCTGGCCAGCACCGCCGCCAGCGCCAGCTTGGCCGCCTCACCCGGCAGGAACACCAACAGCCCGAGCGCGAGCGTACGGTCCCAGGCATGCACGTAGCCGACATCGAGCCAGGCGAGGCCCGGCGCGAAGATCAGCACTTCCCCGATCAGCAGCGCCGCCACCAGCAGCATTGGACGGCGCGACCAGCCGCGCTCCGCCAGCGCGCCGGCCACCGTCGCCGCCAGCAGGAAACCGACCAGATAGCCGAATGTCGGCCCGACGGTCGCCAGCGTCTGCCCGCCGGCGAATACCGGCAGCCCGGCGGCGCCCTCCAGCAAGTAGGCGAGCACCGTCGCGCCGGCGAGCCGGCTGCCATAGGTCAGACCGATCAGCAGCACGGCCATGGTCTGCAAGGTCATCGGCACCGGCCACATCGGCACTCGCACCCAGGCGGAGGCCGCGAGCAGCAGCGACCCGCCCAGGACCAGCAGCGAGGCGCGGACGAGCGGGGCGGTAGAGGCACGAGCGGCCGCTTGGGCGACGGTGACGTTCAGGCGCATTCTTCAATCTCCAGGTCAGGTGGTCTCGTTGAACAGTTCGCGGCCGATCAGCATGCGGCGGATTTCGCTGGTGCCGGCGCCGATCTCGTACAGCTTGGCGTCGCGCAGCAGCCGCCCGGTCGGGTAGTCGTTGATGTAACCATTGCCGCCCAGGCACTGGATCGCTTCCAGCGCCATCCAGGTGGCCTTCTCGGCCGCATACAGGATCGCCCCCGCCGCGTCCTTGCGCGCGGTCTCGCCCCGGTCGCAGGCCTTCGCCACGGCATACACGTAGGCGCGGGCGGCATTCATCGTCGTGTACATGTCGGCGAGCTTGCCTTGCATCAGCTGGAACTCGCCGATTGCCTGGCCGAACTGCCGGCGCTCATGCACGTAGGGGATCACCACATCCATGCATGCCTGCATGATGCCGATGGGACCGGCCGCCAGCACCGCGCGCTCGTAATCCAGCCCGCTCATCAGCACGTTCACGCCGCGCCCGATCTGGGCGAGCACGTTCTCCTCCGGCACTTCGCAGTCCTGGAACACCAGTTCGGCGGTGTTGGAGCCGCGCATGCCGAGCTTGTC
>PKWQ01000019.1 GCA_003133265.1 Acetobacteraceae bacterium | reverse complement strand
GCGGCGGCCTTGTCGCCGAACAGGGCGAGGGTTTCCGGCGCGGGGCCGACGAAGATCACGCCGGCCTCGGCACAGGCGCGGGCGAAGGCGGGGTTTTCGCTGAGGAAGCCATAACCGGGATGGATGGCGTCGCAGCCACGATCGAGGGCGGCGGCGATGATCTGGGCGATGTCGAGATAGGGCGCGACGCCGGTGCCCTTGAGCGCGTGGATCTCGTCGGACTTGCGCGTGTGCAGCGACTGCGCGTCGTCTTCCGAATGCAGGCTGACGGTGGCGATGCCCATTCCGGCGGCGACGCGGATGATGCGGATCGCGATCTCTCCGCGGTTCGCGACCAGCAGTTTGTTCAAACTCATCGTGACGTGTTCCTTTGGTTGGGCGTCAGGCGGTCGCGCTGGAGCGGGTGCCGATGATGCCGTCGTGTTCGAGCGCGGCAATCGCGCTTTGCGTAAGACCGAGTTCCGTCGCCAGCACCTCGGGGCCGTGCTCGCCGAGTGTCGGGGCGGGGCTACGGATCTCCGGGCGGGCGCCGTCGAGGTGATACGGCGCCGCCGGCAGGAGGTGCTCGCCGACGAAGGCGCGCCGAGTGCGGCGCCAGAAGCCGACCGCGTTCAGGTGCGGGTCGTGCAGCAAGGCGGAGGCGGGGATGACCGGGGCGGCTTGCAGCCCAGCCCGCTGCAGGGCGGCGGCGGCATCGGCCGGGCTCCGGGTGGCGGCCCAGGCGGCGAGCACGACATCGGCGGCGTCTTGGGTGGCGTCCGTAGGAGCGTTGATGGCGGCGCGGAAGGCGTCAGCATCCGTCGGCAGAACATCGACGGCGAGCCACTGCTCCTCGCCGGCACACGCGACGACGGAGGTGAGCCAACTGGCGGCGCGCCTTGTGCCGGTGCGGGCCGGCGCCCGGCCGGTGGCGGACTGGGCGGTGATGGCGGCGGCATTGAGCTGGAACAGGCACTCGACCTGAGACAGGTCGATGGTGATGCCGCCGAGACGCGGGCGGGCGTGCAGGGCGATCGACGCGGCGACGGCGGCATAGATGCCGGCGATGGGATCGCCATAGGCAATGTGTTGCAGGCAGGGCGGCCAATCCGCCTCGCCGTTCACGAACGCCATCCCCGACGCCTGCTCTGTCGTGGAGCCGTAGGCGCGGAAGCCGGACCAGGGGCCGGCGCTGCCGAAGGCGCCCATGGAGATGTAGACGAGGTTGGGATTGGCCTCCGCCAGAACGGTGGCGGACAGGCCGAGGCGGTCGAGCACGCCAGGGGCGTAGTTCTCGATCAGCAGGTCGGCGCGGGCGGCGAGGCGGCGGGCGAGGTCGAGGCCGGCTTTGCTGTTCAGATCGAGGGTGACGCCGCGCTTGTTGCGGTTCATGGCGTTGAAGTTGGCGCGCAGTTCGTAGGCCGGCGGGTCGGCGTTGGTCGGGCCGTCCCAGCCGCGCCACCAGTCGATATGGGCGGTACCCTCGACCTTGATCACGTCAGCGCCGAGATCGGCGAAATGGCGGCCGGCGAGCGGGCCGGACCAGCCCATGGAGAGGTCGAGAACGCGCAAGCCAGCAAGCGGGCCGGTGCCCTTGACCGGTGGTGTCGCCGGTGCGGCGGATGTGCCTCGCGGTTTCAGACGAAACGGCATCGCCGGCCCCTCGAACGACGGTGTGGCGGCGAACCGGGCGAAACTGCCGCGCTCGCGCCAGTGCGGGGTTTGCAACAGTTCCTCGAGCGTGGGGACCGGCCCGAGCGGGATGCGGCGGGCCTGGCCCTCGGCGAGCCACTCGCCGGCAGGCCGCTTCAGGAACGCGGGAGCCAGACGGGCATCGACCGCGTCGGCGGCGGCGAGGCGCTGGTCGCTGGTGGCGTAGGCGGGATCGCGGCCCAATTCGGGGATGCCGGCGAGGTCGCACAGCGCCTGCCATTGTGGCGGCGTAAGCGCGGTGACGCCGATCCAGCCATCGGCGGCGCGGTAGATCGTCTGCGGGTACGTCGGCATGAAGCGGTTGATGCCGCGTCTGGTGGAGGCGGGACCGCCCTGGAAAATGGACGGCGAGGCGTATTCGCCGAAGCAGAGGGCGGCTTCCAGGATACTGAGATCGACGCGCGCGGTGGGGTGGCTGTTGGCGCGGCCGCGTAACGCAGCTATGGCGGCGATGAGGGCGGTGGCGCCGGCGATGATCTGCGGGGCGTGGCCTTGCGGGATGGTGGGTGGGCCGGCGACGAGGCCGAAGGCGTAGGCGATGCCGCTCATCGCCTGGATCAGCGCGTCGCTGCCGCGCCAGTTTGCGTAGGGGCCGGTCATGCCGAACCAGGTGATGGCGAGCAGCAGCGGCTTGTTGGGGCCGAGAGCGCGGACGGTCGCGGCGATTGCGGCCGGCGTCTGACCGGCGATGACGAGGTCGGCGTCCTGGAGTGTGGGTTCCAGGCTGGGGACGATCTGCTTGCCGTCGTCGAGCCATGCGGCGTGGGCGCGCGCGGCGATGTCGGCCTGCGCCGGAGCGGCGAGGCGACGGACGGTGGCGCCATGGGCGGCGAACAACTTGCCGCAGTAGCGGACGGCGATGTCGTCGGAGGTTTCGGTGATGACGAGGCCAGCGAGTGGCCGGGGGGGAGCTTGCATCGCGTTAGGTTCCGATGAGGTGGCACGCGGCCCAATGGGAAGCGATGTTCGGGCCGGTGGAGAGTTGCGTGACAGCGGGGACGTCGTGGCGGCAGCGATCTATCGCCAGCGGGCAGCGGGGGTGGAACTTGCAGCCGGGCGGCGGGGCGAGCGCGCTGGCGATCTCGCCGTGGATCACCCCGGCTTGCGGGCGGTGGTCGGGGTCGGGGCGCGGGACGGACGCCAGCAGCGCCCGTGTGTAGGGGTGGGCGGGGTTGGCGAACACGGCCTCGGTCGGGCCGGTCTCGACGATGGCGCCGAGATACATGACGGCCACGGTGGTGGAGAAATGCTCCACCAGCGCGAGGTCATGGGCGATAATCAGATACGTCAGGCCGAAGCGTTGCTGGATGTCGGCGAGCAGGTTGAGCACCTGGGCGCGGATGGAGACGTCGAGGGCGGAGATCGGCTCGTCCAGCACCATGAAGCGCGGGTTGATGGCGAGGCCGCGGGCGATGGCGATGCGCTGGCGNNTCGGCGATGATGGTGCCGATCTTCAGGCGCGGATTGAGTGAGGAATACGGGTCCTGGAACACCGCCTGGACCTGGCGGCGGTACGATTTGCGTTGCGCCGAATTGGCGGTGGCAAGGTCGGTGCCGTCGAACAGGACCGCGCCGGCGGTGGGCCGTTCGAGCAGCAGGACGAGCTTCGCGATTGTGGTCTTGCCGCAGCCGGACT
>PKWQ01000206.1 GCA_003133265.1 Acetobacteraceae bacterium | reverse complement strand
ACGGCACCGGCAAGACCACGACGATCGGCAAGCTGGCGCAGCAGTACCGGGAACAGGGCCTGTCGGCGATGCTGGTCGCCGGCGACACGTTCCGCGCCGCGGCGGTGGAGCAGTTGCAGGTCTGGGGACAGCGGACCGGCTGCCCGGTGATCACCGGGGCGGCGCAGTCCGATGCGGCGGGGCTCGCCTTCGACGCGCTGACCCGCGCGCGGGCGGAGGGCGTGGACGTGCTGCTGATCGATACCGCCGGGCGGCTGCACAACAAGTCCGTGCTGATGGAGGAGCTGCGCAAGATCGTCCGCGTGCTGCGCAAGGTGGACCCGACCGCGCCGCATTCGGTGCTGCTGGTGCTGGACGCCACCACAGGGCAGAACGCGGTGCAGCAGGTCCGGGTGTTCAAGGACATGGTCGACGTCTCCGGCCTTGTGGTCACCAAGCTCGACGGCTCCGCCCGCGGCGGCATCGTGGTGGCGCTGGCCGAGGCGTTCGGACTGCCGGTGCATGCGGTGGGCGTGGGCGAGCAGGCCGCCGACCTGCGCCCGTTCGATGCCGGGGAGTTCGCGCGCGGTCTGGTCGGGAACTGACGATCCGGCAACACGCGCTCGTGCTGTGACAAGCCGCCGGCGTTCATCCATTGTTAATCTATGCAGTTCACGATCTTGCGCATGTTGTCCTCCGGTTCGCTCTCCGCGTTTTCCGCCTCGGTCGCTGCGTCCAGCCTGGGACAGGCGCGCGGGGTCCACCCTGTGCGGGGCGCGAGCGCCCAGCCGCAATCGTCCGCCCCGTCGCCGCAGGCCGCGCCGTCGCAGGGCGGGGGGACGGGCGCCGGGACGCTGCCGGGGCGCATTCTGCCGCGTGGGTCGCTGCTCGACCTGTCAGTCTAGGGCGCGGCCGATCGCCGGGGCGGCAGGATACATGTCCCGGGTGATGTCATAATGTAACCAAATGCCGAGGCAACGCGCCGCCCGCATGGCGGTGGCGCGAGCTTTACATATGGTTAGGGATTGATCCGGGCGAGGGAAAGCACCACTTTCCGCCGATGCCGGAGTTTGTCCGACGAATACCCGAAGGCGACAACCGCGAGCGCGAGGTGTGCGCCGAATGCGGCCATGTCGCCTACCAAAATCCCAAGATCGTCGTCGGCTCCGTCGTCGCGGCCGATGATGGGCGCGTGCTGCTCTGCCGCCGCGCGATCGAGCCTAGATACGGTTTCTGGACGCTTCCCGCCGGTTTCCTGGAACTGGGCGAGACGGTGGAGGAAGGCGCGAAGCGCGAGGCGTTCGAGGAAGCGCAGGCCCGCATCCAGATCGACGGCATCCTGGGCGTGTTCAGCATCAGCCGCATCGGGCAGGTGCATATGATGTTCCTGGCCCGCTTCGCCCCCGGCCAGGATGGTCCGTTGTTCGCGGCCGGGGACGAAAGCCTGGAGGTGGCGCTGTTTCCGTGGGAGCGGATTCCCCGGAATGAGCTGGCTTTCCCAACGGTCCGCTGGGCGCTGGAGGCTTGGCGTCGGATCGGTGCCGGGACGCTGGGTGTGCCAGCCTCCAACCCGGCTGAAGACCCGCGCGGGACATCCCGCGCTGGCGCGCGTCCTGTTGAAATCAGTTCGTGAGGCAAGCGATGTTATTGGTTCTGTTCACACTAGCCTCACTCTCGACCGTCCCGATGGACGAGTCTCCGTTCCCTGTCCCGCCCATCCCGCCGGCCGTGTTGCCGAGGGATGAGGCCGCGCCGATGCCCAACCGCAACGCGGAGGCGCCGAGGGAAGTCACACGGGATCACGTGGAACTGACCCCGGGCCTGTTCCATCCGAAGACCTTCACCCCGGGAGATGGCTACCTGCCCGGCTCGTCCTACAAACAGGGCGAGCAGGAACGCGAGCTGAAGCCGATTCCCACCTTCAATCTGCGGGTGCCACTCCAATAATGCTGCCGCGTTAGCGTTTTTTTAGCCAACGCCCACCAGGATCGCGTCGTCCGGAATATCTCCGGGCAGGCGGATGCCAGCAGCGGGAGTGGCCGGGATGAACGCAAGATCCATCATCGAGACCCGTGTCCGTGGCGGCGGCTTGGCTGTTTTCGCCGATGCCGACGCGGGCGGATACGACAGCGGCGCCGCGTCGATTTCGGGTGCGGCCCAGCACCACGGTGCTCAGACGGCGCTGTCCGCGCGGGCTGGGCGGGTGACCGGCAGCGGTGGATCGGCCCCGGCGATGCTGTGCGCGGCGGCGCCGGTGGAGATCCCGGCAATGACCGGCGAGATTCTGGCCCTGTCCGACGGTGTTTTTGTCGCCTTTGCCGATCTGGCCGACATGCGGGCGGCGCATTTCGTCTAGGGGCGGCCGGGCGGTCGCTTTTGCGCGTGGTTTCGTCGATGAAAGGCGCGTTGTCTCGCCTATACGCGTGATAATCCGATCAGCCGACCCGAATGGATGGGATCCGTCCGCCCGGCCTGGACGATCCGCATCATTTTCAGGCGGTTCTTAACGCTGGTTCCGCGCCGGGCGTTCCCGCACAATGCGTCATGTCGCATTGGGGGCGCCATGTCGCATCGGGCCATTCGGATCACGCCGGAACTGGTGTTACGGGCCTATCGCCACGGGCTGTTCCCGATGGCGGAGACCCGCGCCGGCGATCGGCTCTACTGGCTGGACCCGGAACGGCGCGGGGTGCTGCCGCTGGATGGGTTCCACCTGTCCCGCCGTCTGCGGCGCACCGTCGCGTCCGATGCGTTCGAGGTGGACGCCGACCGCGATTTCGCCGCCACCATCGCCGGCTGCGCCGCGCCGGCGCCGGGGCGGGAGGATACCTGGATCAACCCGGAAATCGTGCGCCTGTTCACCGAGCTGTTCCATCTGGGATACGCCCATACCGTGGAGTGCCGGCTGGATGGCGCGCTGGTGGGCGGGCTCTATGGCATCGCCATCGGCGGCGTGTTCTTCGGCGAGAGCATGTTCGCCCGTGCCCGCGATGCCTCGAAAGTGGCGCTGGTGCATCTGGCGGTGCGGCTGCGGCTGGGTGGCTTCCGGCTGCTCGACACCCAGTTCATCACCGAACACCTGTCCCAGTTCGGCGCCGAGGAGATCCCGCGCGACGCGTACCGTGCCCAGTTGGTGCCGGCGCTGGCGGCGCCGGCCCGCTGGATCGCCGCGCCGGCCCGCGCCGCGCTGCTGGCGGAACTCGATGCCCTGTCACGACGGGCCTTGTCATGACGGGCCTTGTCACGACCGTGAGGCTGCCGAGTCGGACGCTTGACCGTATCGGCAAGGATCAGCAGGGTGACGCATCCGTTTTGGAGACCACAACATGAAAACGCGCGCGGTCATCGCCGCCGCTTTCCTGTGCCTCGCCGGCACGGGGGCGACCGCGGCGGATCATCCGCCTTACGAGCCGACCCGCGACGTGGCGGTGGTCTATCGGCTCCAGCTCGGCGCCGGCCAGCAGGGCGAGCAGTCGGTCCGGATGGCCTATACGACGGCCAGCGGGCGGGCGCGGATCGAGGCGCCGGACAATCCCGGTTACATGCTGGTCGACCGCGCCGAGGGGCGGCTGATCATGGTCGTCGACCAGATGCAGACCTTCATGGAGATGCCGTTCGATGTCCGCATGGGCGCGGGGCTGCTGCTGAACGACAAGATGGCGTTCAGCCGGCACGGCATGGAGAAGGTCGCCGGCCTGCTGTGTATATCGTGGGACGTGACCAGCGGGGCGACGCATGCGCGGCTGTGCATCGCCGCCGACGGGGTGATCCTGCGCGCCGAGGGCTCGGACCCCAAGCGCGGCGAGGGACGGCTGGAGGCGGTATCGGTCAGCTATGCGCCGCAGCCGGCGAACCTGTTCGCTCCGCCGCCGGGCTACCACAAGATCGAGATGCCGCGACGCGCGCCGGGCTAGAGGTGCGACGCGCGACCCCGGAGGCGGGAGGATGAGCGGCGCGCGCGCGGCGCGGCCCCGGTCGAGGCCCGGACTAACGCCGCCCTGGCGCGATCGGCAAAGGCGGTTTTCCTGGTTGAAGACGCTGGTGCTGGCGGGCGCCTGTCTGCCGGCGGGGTCCATCGTCTTCTGGTGGACGACGGGGCAACTGGGCGCGCTCCCGTTGAACGCGGCGCTGCATCTGAGTGGTATCTGGACGGTGCGGTTCGTGTTGCTGGCGCTGGCGGTGACCCCGGCGCGCGCGGTGTTCGACCGCTCGCGCGTCGTGCTGGTGCGGCGGATGCTGGGCGTGACGGCGATGGTCTATGCGCTCGGGCATTTCAGTCTGTTCATCGTCGACCAGAACTTCGTGCTGCCGACGGTGGCGCTGGAGATCGTCAAGCGGATCTACCTGACCATCGGCTTTACCGCGCTGCTCGGGCTGGTCGCGCTGGGGACGACCTCGACCGACGCCATGGTGCGCCGGATGGGACGTGGCTGGAAACGGCTGCACCGGCTGATCTACCCGATCGCGGTGCTGATGCTGACGCATCACTTCCTGCAAGCGAAGGTGAATGTCTCAACGGCGGTGTTCGCCGCCGGGCTGTTCGTCTGGCTGATGCTCTGGCGGGCGCTGCCGGTCCGGCTGCGGGTCCGGCCGGTCGCGCTGGCCGGACTGGGGGTTCTGGCCGGCGTGCTCGCGGCCGGCATCGAGTTCGGCTGGTATGGCCTGGCGACGCGCATCGATCCCTGGCGGGTGCTGATGGCCGATCTGGACATTTCCTATGGTCCGCGTCCGGCGGTGTGGGTGGGTATCGCCGGGCTGGCGGTGGCGCTGCTGGCGGTGCCGTTGCGGCCCGGCGCGATGCTGGCCGGTTGGCAGGGCATCAATACGACATTTCGCAAAATACCGTTGACTCGCGCGCGCGGGGGGAGTTAATTCGACTGAACGTGAAATATCGGAATGTCGAATGGACACCATACGGACGGTCGCCGCGCTCGGGGCGTTGGCGCATGAAACCAGGCTGGAACTGTTCCGCCTGCTGGTGCAGCGCGGCCCGGACGGGCTGTCGGCCGGGGTGATCGCGCAGGCGCTCGGCCTGGCGCCGTCGTCGCTGACCTTTCACTTGCAGCAATTGACCCATGCCGGGCTGATCACTCAGCGCCGGGTGGGCCGGCAACTGTTCTATGCGGCCGACTTCGCCACGATGAACGGCCTGCTCGGCTACCTGACCGAGAATTGCTGCGGCGGGGCGGTCCCGTGCGTCCCGGTTTGCGACCCCGCCACGGCGGATGCGGCCTGCACCCCTGACAGAAAGACCGCGTGATGCCCGTGTCCGAGAAAAACAGCGGCGACAAAATCTACAACGTGCTGTTCCTATGCACCGGCAACACGGCGCGCAGCATCCTGGCCGAGAGCCTGTTGAACGGGCGGGGGCAGGGCCGGTTTCACGCCTTCAGCGCCGGATCGTTCCCCAAGGGGGAGGTCCGCCCCGAGGCGGTTCGTTTGTTGCGCTCGCTTGGCCTGCCGACCGAGGGGCTGCGCTCCAAGTCATGGGACGAGTTCGCCACGCCGGGCGCGCCCAGGATGGATTTTGTCATCACCGTCTGCGATCAGGCGGCGGGCGAGGTCTGCCCGATCTGGCCCGGCCAGCCGATCACCGCGCATTGGGGCGTTGCCGATCCGGCAGCGGCCGATGGCTCCACGGCGCAGATCGCGCAGGCGTTCAACGACGCGCTGGGGATTCTGGACCGGCGTATCGCATTGTTCCTCGCCCTGCCGCTCGACAAGCTGGACGCCATCGCCATCAAGCACCGCATCGATGAAATCGGCGCCGAGCAGGAGGCGCGGGCATGACCGAGCACGCCGCCACCGCGCGCAAGCAATCGCCGCTGGGACTGTTCGAGCGTTATCTCTCGGTCTGGGTCGCGCTCTGCATCGTCGCCGGCATCGGGCTCGGCAGCGTGATGCCGGCACCGTTCCATCTGCTCGGCGGTCTCAATCTTGCGAAGGTGAATTTGCCGGTCGCGGCGCTGATCTGGCTGATGATCGTGCCCATGCTGCTGCGCGTCGATTTCGGGGCGCTGGACCAGGTGGCGCGGCACTGGCGTGGCATGGCGGTAACGGTGGGGGTGAACTGGCTGATCAAGCCGTTCAGCATGGCCGTGCTCGGCTGGATCTTCATCGGCTGGCTGTTCCGGCCGTACCTGCCCGCCGGGCAGATCGACAGCTATATCGCCGGCCTGATCCTGCTC
The DNA here is from genome assembly GCA_003133265.1 of Acetobacteraceae bacterium. Classification (GTDB taxonomy): domain Bacteria; phylum Pseudomonadota; class Alphaproteobacteria; order Acetobacterales; family Acetobacteraceae; genus PALSA-911. The sequence continues at coordinate 6,340 of PKWQ01000206.1, read as the reverse complement.
GCCGCCGCGCCCTGCACCGCGATGGTGTTCGTCTGGTCCAACCTGTCGGGCGGCGAGCCAAACTTTACCCTGAGCCAGGTGGCGCTGAACGACGCCATCATGGTGGTCGCCTTCGCGCCGATCGTCGGGCTGCTGCTCGGGCTGTCGGCGATCACCGTGCCGTGGGACACGCTGCTGCTGTCGGTGGTGCTGTATATCGTCGTGCCGGTGCTGGTGGCGCAGATCTGGCGGCGCGCGTTGCTGCACACTGGCGGCGATGTCGCGCTGGCGCGCGTGCTGAAGGCGCTGCACCCGGTCTCGCTCGCGGCGCTGCTGGCGACGCTGGTGCTGCTGTTCGGCTTCCAGGGCGAGCAGATCCTGGCGCAGCCGCTGGTGATCCTGCTGCTCGCGGTGCCGATCGTCATCCAGGTCTATCTGAACGCCGGCATCGCCTATCTGCTGAATCGGCAATGCGGATCGGCGCACAACGTGGCCGGACCCTCGGCATTGATCGGCGCCAGCAATTTCTTCGAACTCGCCGTGGCCGCCGCGATCAGCCTGTTCGGCTTCCAGTCCGGCGCGGCGCTGGCGACGGTGGTCGGCGTGCTGGTGGAAGTCCCCGTCATGCTGTCGGTGGTACGGATCGTGACCGGCACGCGGGGCTGGTACGAGGCGAAACGATGATCGGAAAAGGAAAGAGTCTCATGGACACCACTGAGATCAAGGACATGGTGCGCGCCCGTTATGGCGCCATCGCCGCCGCGGCCAGCGGTTCGGGCTGCTGCGCGCCCGCGACCCCCGGCTGTTGCGCACCCCCGGCCAGCCCGGCGGTGGACGAGAAGGCGCGGCGCAGCGGCTACTCGGCGGCGGAACTCGCGGCGGTGCCGGAGGGCGCCAATCTCGGCCTCGGCTGCGGCAACCCGCAGGCGATCGCCGCCATGCAGCCGGGCGAGGTGGTCGTCGACCTCGGCAGCGGGGCGGGCTTCGACTGTCTGCTGGCGGCGCGTCAGGTCGGCGCGGCCGGGCGGGTGATCGGCGTCGATATGACGCACGAGATGCTGAAGAAGGCGCGTGAGAACGCCGCCCGGGTCGGCGCGGCGAACGTGGAATTCCGCCTGGGCGAGATCGAGCACCTGCCGATCGGCGACGATACCGCGGATGTGATCATTTCCAACTGCGTGATCAATCTGGTTCCCGACAAGGCACAGGTGTTCCGCGACGCGTTCCGGGTGCTGAAGCGGGGCGGGCGGCTGGCGATATCGGACGTGGTGAACATGGCGCCGTTGCCGCCCGACCTTGCCGCCGATCCGACGCTGATCTGCGGCTGCGTGGTCGGTGCCGCGCCGGTGGAGCAGATCGAGGCATGGCTGGCCGAGGCGGGGTTCGCCGACATCCGCGTCACGCCAAAAGCGGACAGCCGCGAGATGATCGCATCCTGGGCGCCGGGGCGCCGGGTGGAGGATTATGTCGCCTCCGCGGTCATCGAGGCACGCAAGCCCTGAATTCCCGTTTGCAATGAAATCTTCCTGGGCGAAACTTTCCTGGGCGCGGGCACGATATCGCCCGCGTTGCCCGGCCCTGTCTGGCGTCCCCGTGCGTGACCGGTTAAAGATGGCCGCCGATGTAAGCGGTCCAACACCGATGAGGGAAACGCGTCCATGGCCGAAGCATATATCTGCGACTTCACCCGCTCTCCGATCGGCCGCTATGCCGGCGCGCTGAAGGATGTCCGCACCGACGACCTCGCCGCCCACCCGATCCGCACGCTGGTCGCTCGCCACCCCGGGATCGACTGGGAAGCGCTGGACGACTGCATCATGGGCTGCGCCAACCAGGCCGGCGAGGACAACCGCAACGTCGCCCGCATGGCGGTGCTGCTGGCCGGCCTGCCGACCTCGGTTTCCGGCTCCACCATCAACCGGCTGTGCGGCTCGGGCCTGGATGCCGTCGGCAGCGCCGCGCGCGCGATCAAGTGCGGCGACGCCCATTTCATGCTGGCCGGCGGGGTGGAAAGCATGACCCGCGCCCCGTTCGTGATGGGCAAGGCGACCGAGGCGTTCTCGCGTTCCGCCGAGGTTTACGACACCACCATCGGCTGGCGCTTCGTCAACAAGCTGATGCAGAAGGCCTACGGCACGGAATCCATGCCGGAGACCGGCGAGAACGTGGCCGAGGAGTTCCAGATCTCCCGCGCCGACCAGGACAAGTTCGCCTACACCAGCCAGATGCGCGCGAAGAAGGCGCAGGACAGCGGGTTCTTCGCCAAGGAGATCACCCCGGTCACCATCAAGGGCCGCAAGGGCGACACCGTGGTGGAGCACGACGAGCACCCGCGCCCCGACACCACGATGGACATGCTGGCGAAGCTGAGAACCCCGTTCCGCGATCCGGGCACGGTGACGGCCGGCAACGCGTCGGGCGTGAACGACGGCTCGGCGGCACTGATCCTGGCGTCCGAGGAAGGTGCCAAGCGGCACGGCCTGACGCCGCGCGCCCGCGTTGTCGCCATGGCGACGGCCGGCGTGCCGCCGCGGATCATGGGCATCGGCCCCGCCCCCGCCGTGCGGCGGCTGCTGGCCAAGACCGGCCTGTCGATCGGCGACATCGACATCATCGAGCTGAACGAGGCCTTCGCCAGCCAGGGGATCGCCGTACTCCGTCAGCTTGGTCTGGCCGATGACGCGGAGCATGTGAACCCGCATGGCGGCGCCATCGCGCTGGGTCATCCGCTGGGCATGTCCGGCGCCCGCCTGGCGATGACGGCGGTCAGCGCGATGGAGACGCTGGGCCAGAAGCGGGCCATCGTCACCATGTGCATCGGCGTCGGCCAGGGCATCGCCGCCCTGATCGAACGGGTCTGATCCGCGCGCCGGTCGCGTGCCGCCGCCGGCGGCACGCGACCGGGCCGGCTGAAAATTTTCACGACTGAACACCGGCCGCCACTTTCAGAAAGCCGGTGCGGGCGCCATCTGTCATTCTCTCGCTACCACGGTCGTAGAGGGAAGATCATGGCCAAGGTCCACTACAGGGTCGTCGAACACGACGGCGGATGGGCATATACGCTCCAGCACGTGTTCTCCGAGACATTCCCCAGCCGGGCGGCCGCCCTGGCGGCGGTCAAAAAGGCTGCCGCCGAGCAGCGGGTTCCCGGCAACACCACGCATATCGAATACCAGGACGCCGCCGGGGTCTGGCACACCGAACTGGCGCTCGGCATCGATCGGCCGGACGCCGACGTTGTCGGACAATAAGGGCCGACGGCCGCCCTACAGCGTGGCGATCGCGTCCGTCACCGCCTTGGCGTGGCCGGTGACGCTGACCTTGCGCCAGACCTTGGCGATCTTGCCGGTCTTGTCGATCAGGAAGGTGCTGCGCTCCATGCCCATGTATTTCCGGCCATACATCGACTTCTCCACCCAGGTGTCATAGGCGGTCGACGCCGCCCCGGCCTCGTCGGACGCGAGCGGGAAGGTCAGGCCGTATTTCTCGGCGAATTTCTCGATCGGCTTCATCTTGTCGCGGGAAACGCCGATCACCTGGATGCCGAGCTTGCCGAGCCCGATCTTGTCAAGCGATGCCAGCGCCTCCTGGAAGGCGCAGGCTTCCTTGGTGCAGCCGGGCGTGTCGGCCTTCGGGTAGAAATACAGCACGAACGGCTTGCCCCTCAGCGCCGCCAGACTGACGGTTCGTCCGCCGCTCGCCGGCAGCGTGAAATCCGGCGCGGTATCGCCTTCGCCAACGCTCATCGGTCGATCTCCCCAACATGGCGCACGAACAAGGCACGCACATCGCGCGCCAACGCGTCCATGGTGGCGAGCAGGCCGGGCAAGTCAACCGCCTCCATTCCGGCGTCGGCGGCGGCGCGCAGCAACGGCCGGGCGCTCGCCACCGGCAGTTCGTTGCGTGGGCTCCGCCCGAGGGTGATGCGCAGCATCCCCTGCATCGTTCGCCAGATCCGGTCGGCGCGGATCAGCAGCGCCGCGTCCGCGCCGTTCAGCAGTCCGGCCTCGGTCAGGCGGGTCAGCGCCACCCGCGTGGTCTGGCTGCACAGGCGGGGAAAGTCGCGGGCGTGGATCAGTTGCAGGGTCTGGGCGATGAACTCCACCTCGATCTGCCCGCCGGCGCGCAGCTTCACGTCCCAGCGCCCGTCCGGCGGCAGGTCGCGGGCCAGCCGCGCGCGCATCGCGGCGGCGTCGGCACGGATGCGGTCGGGTGCGCCGGCCTTCGCCATCGCCTCGGCGATCGCCGCTTCGGGGCGCGCGCGCAAGGCCGGGGGACCGGCGATCACCCGTGCCCGGGTCAGCGCCATGCGCTCCCACGTCCAGGCGGATTCCGCATGGTAGCGCCGGAACGCCGACAGCGAGACCGCCACCGGCCCCTTGTTGCCCGACGGACGCAGCCGCATGTCGACGGCATAGAGCGGGCCATCGACGCCCGGCGCGGTGACCGCCGCCACATAGGCGTGTGCGGCGCGGACGAACCACTGGCTGCTCGGCAGCCGGCGGATGTCCCGACCGCGGCTTTCGCTGGCGTCCTCCGGATGGTCGTAGATCAGCATCAGATCGAGGTCGGAGCCGGACATCATCTCCCGCCCGCCGGCCTTGCCGAGCGCGACCACCGCCATCTGGCCGCCGCGCACCCGCCCCAAGCGCGTGGCGAAATCCGCCAGTACGCGCGGCAGCAGCGCCGTCAGGGCGGCATCCGCCACGGCGGTGCGCGCCAGCCCGCCGCTGTCAGCGTCCAGCCGGCCTTCCATGGTCGCCACCGCCAAGCCGAACTCTTCCTCGCGCACCACCAGCCGGGTGGTCTCGATCGCGTCCTCCAGCGTGGTCGCGTCGCGCAGCCGCAGCCGCAGCACCCGCGCCGGGTTGTGCGCTTCCTCGGGCGACAGCAGACCGTCCAGCGCCGCCGGATGATTGGTGAGGTGGTCGGCCAGCCAGGGGGCGGCGCCGAGCACCGCGGCGATGCGGTCAAGCAGGGAGGGATTGCGCTGGAACAGCGCCAGCAGCTGCACCCCGGCGGGCAGCCGGCTGAGCAGCGCGTCGAAGCGCCCGAAGGTGGTATCGGGCAAGGGCTGGCGCGACAGCGTGGTCAGTATCGTCGGCAGCAATTGCCCCATCATCCGCTGCGCCCGCTCCGAGCGCAGCGCCCTCACCCGTCCGGACTGCCAGCCGCGCACGGTGGCGACGATGCCGGGGATGTTGGTGTAACCGAGCGAGGCGAGCACGGAGGCGGTGGGCTCCGGCGCCGGTTCGGTGCCGCGGAAATCGAGTTCCGGTTCGATGCCGGCGCCCTCCGGCAGGTCGGGCACGTCGACGAACACCTCGGCATACAGGGCCTGCACCCGCTCCATGTGGCCGAGCAGTTCCTCGGCGAAGGCCCGTGCGCTGGGCTGGCCCATGAAGGTGGCGAAGCGCTCCATCTCCGCCGGCTTCTCCGGCAGGTTGTGGGTCTGCCGGTCGTTGACCATCTGCAACCGATGTTCCACCGTACGCAGATACCGGTAGGCAGCGGTAAGGGCGCCCTGCGCCTTGCGCGAGATGTGCCCGGTGCGGGCGAGCAGACGCAGCGCGCCGAGCGTCGTCTGCACACGCAGCGACGGGTCGCGCCCGCCCCAGACCAGCTGCAAGGTCTGGGCGAGGAATTCGATCTCGCGGATGCCGCCGTGGCCGAGCTTGAGGTTGGCCCCGGGCGCCGACAGCCGGTCGTCGACCTTGTGCACATGGATCTGGCGCTTGATCGCGTGGATGTCGGCGATGGCCCCGAAGTCGAGGTTGCGCCGCCAGACGAAGGCCTGCAGCTCGTCGAGAAAAGCCGCCGCCTCGATCGGGTCGCCGGCCACCGCCCGCGCCTTGATGAAGGCCGCCCGCTCCCAGTTCTGGCCGACCGTCTCGTAGTAGTCGAGGGCGGCGGGCACCGACACCGCCACCGGGGTCGACGACGGATCGGGGCGCAGGCGCAGGTCGACGCGGAAGACGTAGCCGTCTGCAGTTCTCTCATGAAGAAGAGCGGCCATGCCCTGGGTCAGCCGCACCGCCGCCTCCGCGGCCTCGGCGCCCTCGGCCAGGGGCAGGCGCTCCGGCGCGTAGAAGACCGAGATGTCGATGTCGCTGGAATAGTTGAGCTCGTGCGCCCCGTGCTTGCCGAGCGCCAGGACGAAGAAGCCGGGCACGGGGCCGCGCCCGCCCCCCGTCGTCGCGAACACCGCGAAGAACTCGGCGATCGCGGCGGCGGCCGCCGCCAGGGCCGGCCATCCGCTGCACGGGACGGCTGCCCAGGTGAAGGCTACGATCCAGGACCACGCCCTGGCGGTCGGCTTCTCGCACGGGTTCGAGGTGTCCGCGCTGATCGCGCTGATCGC
>PKWQ01000013.1 GCA_003133265.1 Acetobacteraceae bacterium | reverse complement strand
ATCGCCGAGATCGATATCAACCCGATACTCGTGTCGCACGAGGGCGACGGCGCATACGTGGCCGATGCATTGATTGTTCTGCAAAGCAAAAGCCATCTTGAGGGTAACCATGCAAAACATTGACACGCCATCTTCACCGCTTAATACCTACCTCGCGTACTGCCGGCAAGGCAAGCTTGCCTACCAGGTCGACGCCAGTACGGGACGCGCGTTTTTCTACCCGCGCGTTGTCGCGCCGATAACCGGATCGGCCGACCTGGAATGGCGCGAAAGCGCCGGCTTGGGGACAGTTTATGCTACCACGACTGTCTATCGGAAAGACCAGACGCCATACAATGTTGCGCTAATAGATGTGGACGAGGGTTTCAGAATGATGAGCCGTGTCGAAGATCTGCCACCCGAAAACATAAAGATAGGCACGCGAGTCAAGGTGCGTATGCATCCCGGCGGCGGCGATCAGCCGCCCTATCCCGTTTTTACCCTTTTGCAGGAGAGCTGGTCATGACGCTCAGAGGATCGATTGCGATTGTAGGAACCGCCGAATCCGATCTGGGAGCCGTCGCGCCAGGCTTGTCGCCCGTCGATCTGATGGCTCAGGCAACGCATCGCGCACTGGCGGATTGCGGCTTGCAGTTAAGCGATGTGGACGGCGTCTTCGCGGCGGCCGGCCAGTTGCGCGTGCCGACGCTGACATTTTGCCAATACATGGGTATCCATCCGCGCTACTCCGATTCGACATTGATCGGCGGTTCATCGTTCATGGCGCACGTTCTGCACGCGATGGCGGCCATTCGGCAGGGGCTTTGCAGTGTCGCGGTGGTGGTATACGGAAGCACTCAGCGCAGCCAGGGCCGCTCCAATGTGCGGCGCGAGGAGTATGACCCCTATGAGTCGCCCTATCGCCCTTGGCTACCGCCAACCGCGTACGCCCTGGCGACTTCAAGGTATATGCACGAATACGGCGCGACGCGGGAGAACCTTGCGGACGTCGCGGTAGCGGCCCGTCAATGGGCGCTGCTCAACCCCGCCGCATGGGAAAAAAAGCCGCTGACCAGACAAGAGGTTCTCGATTCGCGCATGGTCTGCAGCCCGTTAAGCGTGCGCGACTGCTGCCTGGTTACCGACGGCGGCGGTGCCATTATTTTGACCTCGGCCGAACGCGCAAAGGATCTGCGGCGGAAACCCGCCTACGTGCTTGGCGCGGGCGAGGCATTGAGCCATCAGAATATTTCCAACATGGAGAACCTGACCGAGACCGCCGCGGTCCACTCGGGACGGCGCGCCTACGACATGGCTGGCCTTTCGGCGGCGGACGTGGACGTACTCGAACTCTATGACGCCTTCACGATCACGCCTATCCTTTTCCTGGAAGATCTCGGCTTCTGCGCCAAGGGCCAGGGCGGCAAGTTCGTCTCCGACGGCAACCTGATCTCCGGCGTCGGCAAGCTGCCGTTCAACACCGATGGCGGCGGGCTGTGCAGCAACCACCCGGCCAACCGCGGCGGCATCACCAAGGTGATCGAGGCCGTGCGCCAGCTGCGTGGCGAAGCGCACCCGAAGGTGCAGGTTCCGAACTGCGACGTCGCGCTGGCGCATGGCACGGGCGGCTTGCTCGGCTCGCGGCATGGCAGCTCCACACTCATCATGGAACGGGAGTGATCGACATGGCCGCACAACGCAAGATTTCCTTCGCCGGCACGCCCGACACCAATCCCGAAACCAAGCCGTACTGGGACGCCTGCAACGAAGGCAAGCTGATGATCCAGAAGTGTCTGGATACCGGCAAGCACTACTACCATCCGCGCTCGCTCTCGCCGTTCACATTGAGCAACCGGACCGAGTGGGTCCAGGCGTCCGGCAAGGGCAAGATCTACACGTTCAGCGTGATGGAGCGCGCCAACCCGCCCTTCACCATCGCCTACGTGACGCTGGAGGAAGGCACCACGATGTTGACCAACATCGTCGATTGCGACTTCTCCAAGCTGAAGATCGGCCAGGACGTAAAGGTGACCTTCATCGCCAGCGAGGAAGGCCAGAAGCTGCCGTTCTTCACGCCGGTCTAACGGTCGGCTGAACGCACGCGGACGCGGCGCCGGTGGCAACACCGGCGCCGTTTTCGTCTACGCTACCCGGCGGGAGGGACCGACATGCCGGCTGATGTCGATGTGGTGGTGATCGGCGCCGGCGTCGCCGGCCTGGAGGCCGCACGCATGGCCGCTGCGCTCGGGCACGAGGTTGAGATATGGGATATTGCCAAAAGTGCTGGCGGGCAGGTGCCGCTCGCGCTCGCTGCTCCTGACAAGGAAGACGTCGCGGGCGTATGGACCTACCGCGTCGATGAGATCAAGCGACTGGGTGTTGCCATTCAGCTCGGCGTGAAAATCACCGCGGATGCGCTCCGTCTCTATGCGCCCGATCTTGTCGTGGTGGCTACCGGCTCGCGGCCGCGGAACCTCCCGATGCCACTCGATGTACGGGTGCCGGTGCTCCAATCCTGGGAAGCTCTGCTCAATGCCAGCGCGATTAAGCCCGGCTCGAAAGTCACCATTATCGGTGGAGGCATGGTCGGCATCGAAACCGCGGAAGTCCTCGGCGTACGGGGCTGCGCCGTCACGGTGATCGAGATGTTGCCGGTCGTCGCCCGGGAGATGGCCCGTAACAATCGCTATGACGTTCTGGCGCGCCTCGAGCAATACGGCATCCGACTTTTGACGGAGACCACGATTGAGAAGGTGGTCGACGGCAAGCTGGTGCTGATACATAAGGCCGAGCGCAGTTTCCATGATCCAGGTGACGCCGTCGTGCTTGCGGTCGGTCCGGAGCCAAACCGAGACGCAACTGCAATCATCGAAGAG
>PKWQ01000207.1 GCA_003133265.1 Acetobacteraceae bacterium | reverse complement strand
TCGGCTTCACCATCTATCCGGGGTCCGAATACGCCTTCGACCAGATGGAGGAACTGCGCGAGCTGGCCGAGGAAGCCAAGTCCGCCGGCCTCGCGGTGGTGGTCTGGAGCTATCCGCGCGGCCCGAACCTGGACAAGGTCGCCGAGACAGCGGTGGATATCTGCGCCTATGCCACGCACATGGCGGCGCTGATGGGCGCCAACATCATCAAGGTGAAGCCGCCCACCGCCAATGTCAGCCTGGAAGCGGCGAAGAAGACCTACGAGACCAACAAGATCGACATCTCCACCCTGCCCAAGCGGGTCGAGCACGTCATGCAGGCCGCGTTCGCCGGCAAGCGCATCGTGGTGTTCTCCGGCGGCGAGGCGAAGGGCCTGGACGGCCTGTATGCCGATGTGCGCGGGGTGCGCGACGGCGGCGCCAACGGCTCCATCATCGGGCGCAACACCTTCCAGCGGCCGCGGGAAGACGCGCTGGCGATGCTCGCCAACATCATCGCGATCTATCAGGGCAAGGCCTGAGTTGGCGATGAGCACGGCGAAGGGGAACGGCGACGGCTGCCGGCTGTATCTGATCACGCCGGAACTTTTCGAGCCCGCCCCCTTCGCCGACCGGCTGGCCCGCGCGCTCGACGCGGGCGACGTGGCGGCGGTGCAGCTACGGCTGAAGAACATGGACGACGACGCCTGGCGCCGCGCCATCGACGCGCTCCGCCCGGTGACCCATGCGCGGAACGTGGCGTTCCTGCTCAATGACCGGGCGGATCTGGTGGTACCGACCGGCTCCGACGGGGTGCATGTCGGCCAGACCGATATGGCCGCCAGAGAGGCCCGCCGCCTGATCGGCCCCGACCTGACGCTCGGCGTGACCTGCCACGACAGCCGCGATCTGGCGATGCAGGCCGGCGAGGACAGCGCGGATTATGTCGCTTTCGGCGCCTTCTTCCCCAGTTCGACGAAAGACGTCGTCCATCGCGCCGATCCCTCGATCCTGACCTGGTGGTCGGAACTGATGGAGCTGCCCTGCTGCGCCATCGGCGGCATCACCGCGGAGAATTGCGGCCCGCTGGTCACCGCCGGCGCGGATTTCCTGGCCGTGGTCGGCGCGATCTGGAACCACCCGGACGGCGAGGCCGCCGGCGTGCGGGCGATGAACGCGGCGATCGCGGCGGCGAGCCAAGGCTGACCCGCCGGCGGGATCACATCGGCGGCGGCATCCAGAGCACCTGCCCGATCCGGTCCGCGCCCGAGGCGATCATCGCCAGCCGGTCGAAACCGAGCGCGATCCCGGCCGCCGCCGGCATGCCGTGCGCCAGCGCCGCCAGGAAATCCTCGTCCATCGGCCAATCCGGACCATGCAGCGCATGCCGGCGCGCCCGGTCCGCCGTGAAGCGTTCGCGCTGCTCGGCCGCATCGGTCAGTTCGACGAAGGCGTTGGCCAGCTCGACGCCGCAGACGAACAGCTCGAACCGCTCGGCCACGCGCGGATCGGCCGGATCGCGCCGCGCCAGCGCGGCCTGCGCCGCCGGCCAATGGGTCAGGAAGGTCGGATGCCCCCGCCCCAGCATGGGTTCGACGCGCTCCAGCAGCAGGCGAAAGAACAGGTCTTCCCAGGTCTCGCGCTGCCGCAGCCGCGCCCCGGCGGCGGCGGCGAGTGCCGGTGCGTCGTCGGCGGTGGCCAGCACGTCGGCGCCGACATAGCGGGCGAACGCCTCGGCGACGGTCAGGCGCTCGAACCGCGACAGGTCGGTGGCGATGCCGCGGCAGCTCACCACCGGCGGCAACACCGCGCGCAGGAACGCCTCGGTCTGGTCCATCAGCCCGGTCATGCCGGCGCCGGGCGTGTACCATTCCAGCATGGTGAATTCGTGCGCGTGCAGCGCGCTGCCTTCTTCGTTGCGCCAGACCCGCGCGAGTTGGAAGATCGGCCCGGCGCCGGCCACCAGCAGCTTCTTCATGGCGAATTCCGGGCTGGTGTGCAGCCACAGCGGCTCGCGCGAACCGTCGGTTCCCACCCGCTCGGTGCGAAACGTGGCCAGATGCACCTCCTCTCCCGGCACCGGCACGGCGTAGGGCGTTTCCACCTCGGTGTAGCCGCGCGCGGCGAAGAAGGCGCGGGTCGCCTGCGTCAGCAGCGCCCGCCGGCGCAGGAACGGCAGGCGGGCGGCAAAGCTCTCGGGGTGCCAGGCTGGTTGCGACATGGTGTGTTGCCTGAGAGGACGGAACCGGACGATACCACCCGGACGGAGGATTGAGATGGGAGTGCCGACATGGCTGTTGCGCACGCCCGACGCCCTGGTGGCGGCGGGTCTGATCGCGCCCGAAGCCCGCGACGCCATCGCGGCGGTGGGGGCGCGCTATGCCATCGCCATCACGCCCGCCATGCGGGCGCTGATGGAAACGCCCGACGACCCCATCTCCCGCCAGTTCGTCCCGGACCCGGCGGAGCTACTCACCGCCCCGCACGAACTGGCCGACCCGATCGGCGATGATGCGCTGTCGCCGATCAAGGGCATCGTCCATCGCTACGCCGACCGCGCGCTGCTCAAGCCGCTGCTGGTCTGTCCGGTCTATTGCCGGTTCTGCTTCCGCCGCGAGCATGTCGGCCCCGACGGCGGCCTGCTGAGCGAGGCGGAACTGGACGCCGCCTATGCCTGGCTCGCCGCCCGCCCGGCGATCCGCGAGGTGATCCTGACCGGCGGCGACCCGCTGATGCTCTCGCCGCGACGGCTGTCGGCCATCCTGGCCGCGTTGTCCGCGATCCCGCACATCGACACGCTGCGCATCCACTCCCGCGTTCCGGTCGCCGACCCCGCCCGGCTGACCGAGGAACTGGCGGACGCGCTGGTCACCGAGAAGCCGCTCTGGCTGGTGGTGCATGCCAACCACGCGCGGGAATTCACTTCGGATGCCAGGGCGGCGCTGCGCCGCGCGCAATCGCGCGCCGTCCCCGTGCTCGGCCAATCAGTCCTGCTGCGTGGCGTCAACGACAGCGAGCAGGCCCTTGAAGAGCTGTTCCGCGCCATGCTCGCGGCGCGGGTGAAGCCGTACTACCTGCACCAGCTCGACCCCGCCCCCGGCACCGCGCGGTTCCACGTCCCCATCGCCGAGGGCCGCCGCCTGCTGGCCGCCCTGCGCGGGCGCGTCACCGGGCTGGCCTGGCCGACCTATGTGCTGGATATCCCGGGCGGGCACGGCAAGGTGCCAATCGGCCCCGACTATCTGGAGTCCGACTATCTGGAACCGGACGGCCATGTCCGCTCGCCCTCGGGCAGCCGGCACAAACTTGCGAGCGGGGAGACTTCGGTCTAGAAGCCCGCACCCCCTTACCGAGACGAGTTTTCCGATGAAGCAGCAGGCGAACCTGATCCGTGCCGGCCAGGTGATCGAGCATGACGGCCGACGCTGGACGGTGCTGAAGCAGCAGATCATCACCCCCGGCAAGGGTGGCGCGTTCATCCAGGTGGAGATGCGCGACCTCAAGACCGGCAACAAGACCAACGAACGCTGGCGCACCGCCGACACGGTCGAGCGGCTGATGACCGACAACAAGGAGTTCACCTACTCCTACACCGACGGCGACAACATCGTGCTGATGGACGATGAGACCTTCGAGCAGACCGTCGTACCGCTGACGCTGCTGGGCGACGCCGCGCCGTTCCTGCAGGACCACATGAAGGTCGAGGTCGATCTGGTGGAGGACGAGGTGGTCGGCGTCCACCTGCCCGCGACCGTGGTCCTGGAAGTCGTCGAGGCCGATCCGGTGGTGAAGGGGCAGACCGCCTCCTCCTCCTACAAGCCCGCGAAGCTGTCGAACGGCGTGAAGACGATGGTTCCCCCGTTCATCGAGGCCGGCGAGAAGATCGTGGTCCGCACCGAGGACGCCAGCTACATGGAGCGGGCGAAGGGCTGAGGTCCGGCGCATGGCACTCCATCTTTCAGCCAACCTGACCGTCATGGCGAACGCGGCGCAGAAGGCCGCGAAGCGTCTGCTGCGCGACTTCAACGAGGTCGAGCAGCTTCAGGTCAGCATCAAGGGTCCATCGGACTTCGTCTCCCAGGCGGATTTCCGCGCCGAGGCGATCCTGAAGGAAGAGCTGAACAAGGCGCGTCCCGGGTACGCCTTCCTGATGGAAGAGTCCGGCGCGTCGGGCTCGGACAACTGGGCCTGGCGCTGGGTGGTCGATCCGCTGGACGGCACCANNGGCACCACCAACTTCCTGCACGGCATGCCGCACTGGGCGATTTCCATCGGCCTGGAGAAGCGCCTGCCGGACGGCAGCTCGGAACTCGCCGCCGGTCTGATCTACGCCCCGGCGGTCGATGAGCTGTTCTGGGCCGAAAAGGGCGGCGGCGCGTTCCTGAACGAAAAGCGGCTGCGCGTCTCGGCGCGGCGGGAATTCAAGGACGCGGTGTTCGCCACCGGCATTCCCTTCGCCGCCGGCACGCCGATGCACCGGCTGGCCTTCGCCCGCACGCTGGGCGCGCTGATGCCGCATGTCGCCGGCATCCGCCGCTTCGGCGCNNGGGTCGCCGCCGGGCGGTTCGACGGCTACTGGGAACTCGGCATCCAGCCCTGGGACATGTGCGCCGGCCTGCTGCTGGTGCGCGAGGCCGGAGGCTACGCCAACGACCCCGCCGGGGGCGAACCGCGCGACACCGGCAACGTGGTGGCGGCCAATCCGTATCTGTTCGAGAAGCTGCGCGAGGCCGTGCTCGATGGCCAGACCGCCTCCGCCGGGCGTGGCGGCTGATCGTCCGATCGGGCCAACAGGCTTCATTGAGTGCGGCGCCGCGCTCGTCTAGGGTGGGCACATCCATGCGCCATTCCCTCAGCCTGATCGCCGTGCTGCTCGTCCTCGCGGTCCCCGCCCGCGCGCAGGTGACGCTCGATCTGAAAGCGCTCGACGCGATACAGCCGGCACCGTCCGCGCCGACGCCGCCGAAGCGGCCGCCGGCGGCCAAGCCGCGGGCCAAGCCGCAGGCCGTCGCGCCAAAGGCCGCCACGCAGGCACCACCAGCCGCGCCACCGCCTGCGTCGCCGCCCTCGACCGCCACCGCCAAGGCCCC
>PKWQ01000118.1:1059-5273 GCA_003133265.1 Acetobacteraceae bacterium | reverse complement strand
CCAGACATCCTCCGGCGCGATGTCGGTGGCGACCCACAGCACGATCAGGTGATACAGCACGTCGGCGCTCTCGGCGATCAGCGCCTCGCGGTTGCCGGCGACCGCCTCGATCAGCGCCTCGACCGCTTCCTCGCCGAATTTCTGTGCCACCAGCGCCCCGCCCTTCCCTGTTCGGCGTCCAGCCACTAGACAATTCCAGAACGCACCGGATCAGGCGCATCGGACGGGAATTCGGCATGGCTCGGCAATTGACGGTCGCGGTCCAGATGGACCCCATGGAAACCATCGGCATCGAGGGCGATTCCACCTTCGTCCTGATGCTGGAGGCGCAGGCGCGCGGCCACGCGCTGTGGCACTACGAGGTGCGCAACATGTGGCTGCGCGAGGGCAAGTCGAGCCTCGGCGGCAAGCGGGAGGAACGGCTGTTCGCCCGCGCCCGCCCGGTGAGCGTGCAGCGCGTGCTCGGTGCCCATTTCAGCTTCGGCGAGGCGCAGGTGATCGACCTCGCCACCATGGACGTGGTGCTGATGCGCCAGGACCCGCCGTTCGACATGGCCTACATCACCGCGACGCACCTGCTGGAGCATATTCACCCGAAGACGCTGGTGGTGAACGACCCGGCCGCGGTGCGCAACGCGCCGGAGAAGCTGCTGGTCACCCACTTCCCCGACCTGATGCCGCCCACCCTGATCAGCTGGGACCTCGACGCGATCAGGGGCTTCCGCGCCGAGCACCAGGACATCATCGTCAAGCCGCTGTTCGGCAACGGCGGCGCCGGGGTGTTCCGCATCAAGCCGGACGACGAGAACTTTTCTTCCCTGTTGGAAATGCATTTCACGCGCTCGCGCGAGCCGCTGATGCTCCAGCGTTACGAGCCGGCGGTGCGCAGCGGTGACAAGCGCATCATCCTGATCGACGGCGAGCCGATGGGCGCGATCAACCGGGTGCCGGCCCGGGGCGAGGCGCGGTCGAACATGCATGTCGGCGGCCAAGCGGAAAAAACCGTGCTGACGCCACGCGAGCGCGAGATCTGCGCCGCCATCGGCCCCACGCTGCGCCAGCAGGGGCTGATCTTCGTCGGCATCGACGTGATCGGCGACTGGCTGACCGAGATCAACGTCACCTCGCCCACCGGCTTGCAGGAGGTGGCGCGCTTCGACGGCGTGCATCTGGAACAGACGATCTGGGACCGGATCGAGGCCAAGGTCGGCGGTTGACACCCGCCCGCGACATCGACATCGCGCAATCGTCACAATAGCGCCATTGTCCGGTCACCGTACGCTTGGTATCGAAAGGACATGCAGGTTTCCCTCAGCGCGCCACACCACCTCGCCCCGCGCCGGCCGATGTTTCTCGGCGACACGACCCACCTCCGCCTGACCGAGGCGGACCGGATGCGCGCCGGGCGGCGGCTGCTGCGCCACGCCCGCGCGGCCCGGCGCCTGACGGCGGTCCTGCTCTGGACGCTGGTCTGCATGCCGGTGCAGGCGCTGTTCCTGCTGCTGCCCGGGCCGGCGAAGGTGCATTTCGCCCGCATCTACTGGGCCAGCTTCGCTCGGCTGATGGGCCTGCGCGTGCGGGTGATCGGCGAGCGCACCCGTTCGGTGGACGGCCGGCCGGTGGTGTTCGTCTCCAACCATTCGTCCTGGCTCGATGTTCCGGTGCTCGGCGGACAACTCGATGCCTGCTTTATCGCCAAGGACGATGTCAGCCGCTGGCCGGTGGTCAGGACCATCGCCTGGCTGGGCCGCACCATCTTCGTCAGCCGCGCGCGCGGATCGACGGCGCGGGAGCGGGACTCGATGGCCGAACGGCTCGCGGTCGGCGACAACCTGATCCTGTTCCCCGAGGGCACCACATCCGACGGCTCGCGCGTGCTGCCGTTCCGCTCCGCCTTCTTCGCCATCGCCGAGGGCGAGCGGCGGCCGATCCTGCAGCCGGTGTCCGTGGTCTACGACCGGCTTGCCGGCCTGCCGACCGGGCGCTCCACCCGGCCGCTGTTCTCCTGGTATGGCGACATGGATATCGCCTCGCATTTCTGGCAGCTGGCCCAGCATCGCAGCCTGCGCGGCACGGTGCTGCTGCATGCCCCGCTGGACCCGGCGCACTTCGCCAACCGCAAGGAACTGGCAGCCGCGGTATGGCAGACCTGCGCCGATGGCGCGGCGACCCTGCGGCAGAACCGCCCGGCCCGCCCGATCCCGACCGCGACGCCGGGCATCAACGCCAATTGTTGACATGACGCCGGCAGTTTCTGTCAGACTGGCAACAGTAGCTGGAAACAGTAAACCGGAGGCAGCATCCCTGCGTTGCACTTGACCCGCCCGAGTTGGACGACGATCTCTCCCCCTTTCCGCGCCGGATCGATCCGAGCGGATAAGCTGGAGCGTGGTCTATGAGCGGAACTTTCCCGGCGGAACCCAACACACTGGCGACCGCCGGGGGCACCGGGCGCAAGCGTCTGCACGTCATTACCTGGGGCTGCCAGATGAACGTGTACGACAGCGGCCGGATGGCCGACGTGCTGGCCCCGCTGAGCTACACCCCGACCGCGACGCCGGATGACGCCGACATGGTGATCCTCAATACCTGCCACATCCGCGACCGGGCGGCGGAGAAGGTGTTCTCCGAACTCGGCCGGCTGCGCCTGCTGAAACTGGCGCGCGAGGCCGAGGGCGGGCGCATGGTGCTGGCGGTGGCCGGCTGCGTCGCCCAGGCGGAAGGCGCGGAAATCCTGGCCCGCGCGCCCTATGTCGACATCGTGCTCGGCCCGCAGACCTATCACCGCCTGCCGGAAATGGTCGCCCGCGCCGCGCGGGCCGGCCACGGCGACAACCCCGGTCCGGTGATCGAGACCGATTTTCCCGCCGAACAGAAATTCGACTTCCTGCCGGACGCAGCCGCGCCGCAGGGAATAAGCGCGTTCCTGACCATCCAGGAAGGCTGCGACAAGTTCTGCTCGTTCTGCGTCGTGCCCTACACCCGAGGCGCGGAGGCCAGCCGCCCGGCGGCGGCGGTGATCGCCGAGGCGCGCCGGCTGGCCGCCCAGGGCGCGCGGGAGATCGCGCTGCTCGGCCAGAACGTGAATGCCTGGCATGGCGAGGCGCCTGATGGCTCGATCCGGGGCGGCTCGGTCTGGGGCCTGGGCCGGCTGCTGCGCGAACTGGCCGACATCCCCGGCGTGCTGCGGCTGCGCTACACCACCTCGCACCCGCGCGACATGGACGACGATCTGATCGCCGCGCACCGCGACATTCCCGCGCTGATGCCGTTCCTGCATCTGCCGGTGCAGTCCGGCTCCGACCGCATTCTGGCGGCGATGAACCGCCAGCACACGGCGGACGACTATCTGCGGCTGATCGACAAGCTGCGCGCGGCGCGCGCCGATCTGGCGCTGTCGTCGGATTTCATCATCGGCCATCCCGGCGAGACCGAGGCGGATTTCGCGGCGACGATGGACCTGATCCGCAAGGTCGGCTTCGCCCAGGCGTTCAGCTTCAACTACTCGCCGCGTCCCGGAACCCCCGCCGCCGGCGCGCCCGCCCAGGTGCCGGAGGCGGAGAAGAACCGCCGGCTGTATGCGCTGCAAGCATTGGTGCGCGAACAGCAGGCCGCGTTCAACACCGCCTGCGCCGGACTGAGCCTGCCTGTGCTGTTCACCGGCCCCGGCCGGCATCCCGGCCAGATCGCCGGACGCTCCCCGTTCCTGCAGCCGGTGCATGTCACCGGGCCTGCGGATCTGATCGGCACGGAAATTCCCGTGCGGATCGTGGCTGCGCACACCAACTCTTTGTCGGGAACCCTTATCCAGGAGAGAGCCTGCGCTTGACCCATCTTTTGCCCCAGACCCCGCCTCCCGCCGACGGACCCCAGGCCAGCAACCGGGCCGTCACCCTCCAGTTCAGCAACAACACGCTGCTGCCCATGCTGCTCGGCGACCACGACCGCCATCTGGTCCGGCTGGAGCAGGGGCTGGGCGTGCGATTGTCCTGCCGGGGCAACCGCGTGGCGATCGCCGGCGATCCGGCGCGGGTGGAGGCGGCGCAAATGGCGCTGCAAGGGTTGTGGCGCCGACTGGAACGCGGCGAAGCCATCGGCCGGCCGGACGTGGAAGCGGCGATCAAGCTCTCCGACATCGACGCCGATCCACGGCTGCCGCTGTCGGACCTGCCCGCCATCCACACACGGCGCGGCGCGGTCGGACCGCGCAGCCC
>PKWQ01000118.1:0-1052 GCA_003133265.1 Acetobacteraceae bacterium | reverse complement strand
CAGGCCGGCAAGGTGGACCGCATCGTGCTGTCCCGTCCGGCGGTCGAGGCCGGGGAGCGGCTGGGGTTCCTGCCCGGCGACATGAAGGAGAAGGTCGATCCCTATCTGCGCCCGCTGTACGACGCGCTGCACGACCTGCTGCCCGGCGGGCAGCTCGACAAGCGCATGACGAACGGCGAGATCGAGGTGGCGCCGCTGGCCTTCATGCGCGNNAGATGAAGATGTTCCTGACCCGCATGGGCGAAGGCACCCGCATGGTGGTCGCCGGCGACCTGTCGCAGATCGACCTGCCGCACGGCACCCGCTCGGGCCTGCGCGACGCGCTGGATACGCTGGAAGGCGTGCCCGGCATCGCCGTCGTGCGCTTCGGCCGGCGCGACGTGGTGCGTCACCCGCTGGTCGCGCGCATCGTTGAGGCCTATGAGCAGCGCGCCGAGGCCGAGGGCGATACCCGTCGGGAAGCCGGTCGGGCACGAGAAGGCAACGCCAGCTAAATGGACCCGGACAGTAGTCGCTGCCCCGCCTCGGCGGGGAACATCGTCGTCAGCGTGGCGGAGCCGGCCTGGCGCCGGCTGATTCCCGGCGCCGAGGCGCTGGCGACGCGCGCGGGCCGCGCGGCCGGGGCCAACGCGTCCATCGTCCTTGCTTCGGACCGGATGGTGCAGGACCTCAACGCCCGCCACCGCGACCGCAACAAGCCGACCAACGTGCTGACCTACGATCCCCCCGCGCCCGGCATGGCGGGAGAGATCATCCTGGCGCTGGGCACCATCCGCCGCGAGGCGGCGGCGGCGGGGCGGCGGCCGGCGCATCATCTGGCGCATCTGGTGGTGCATGGCGCGCTGCATCTGGCCGGGCACGACCATCATCATCCGGGCGACGCGCGGCGCATGGAAATGGCGGAGGCGCGCATCCTGCACCGGCTCGGCGTGCCGAACCCGTGGAAGCGGACATGAGCGGGTCGATCCACCCCGGTTTATGGGTCCGGCTGCGCAGCCGGCTGCGCCGGCGCGGCGGCGAGCAGAGCGTGCGCGAATCCATCGCCGAACTGG
>PKWQ01000193.1 GCA_003133265.1 Acetobacteraceae bacterium | reverse complement strand
TGTCAGCGTTGAACAGCCCTGGTCCATTAGGTCGATCATTACAGCGGGTATGGGGCAGAATTCACAAAGTCCCATTCAACTCCCAAGACAACAACGTCGAAAAACAGAACGGGATTCCAAAGGGCTGCCTGCCGACAACCCCCTAAATCCAACGTCGGCAGCGCTTGATCTCTTGAAATATCTGCCGCATGCAACGTTGGCTTCAGTCAAGCAAGATGGTCACGCCGTTTGGTCAAGCCTTCGAGATGATAGCTTGATCATCGCATCGAATGACTTGGTTTTGAAACACGGGGTAAACATCCCAGGCGTATGGCATATGCTGGGTATTCTTGATGCGCTACCGAACAGCGAGACCGAGGCGGATGAAGATGCGATTTCCCAAGCGGCTTCTGGCAGCCTGCTGGGGGCATTGGGGGATTTTATTGGAATGTTAGGCCCCGCAATACGAACGATGTTAGGGCGTCCTGCTACGTCATATGGAATGACCCCTATACTGATTTTCCGACAAATCGGCGGCTAGGTCACACACGTATATAAGTGCCCCGGGTGGCTCGCCGGATTGGAGACCGCCTCACCCGGCTGGACCCGGATGCTGGCCACGCTGACCAGCCGCATCGACCGCACAGGGCCGGGCGGCGGCTATCTGCTCGGCGTCGCGCTCGGGTTCTTGCCCTGCGGGTTCCTGTATGCGGCACTCGCCGCCGCCGCCGCGACCGCCGATCCGCTGCAAGGCGCACTGGCGATGCTCGCCTTCGGGCTCGGCACCGTGTCCGCCCTGGTCTTGGTCGGGATCGCCGGGCAGGCCACCGGCCGGGTCTGGCAGCGTGCGACCGCACGGCTGGCGCCGGCGGTGATGCTGATCAATGCCGAACTGCTCGCCGCGCTGGCGTGGCAGAAGCTGGCGGCGCTGGTCTGACGCTTACGTCTTGGCCCGCGTGACGATCTGTGCCGGATTGACGAAGCGCAGCGCCAGCAGCAGCCAGGCCAGCGTGGTCAGCATATAGACCACCGCCATCGCGTCGATCGACTGGCCAGGGCGCACGCCAGCGGCGAACACCGCGTAATACAGCGCTACCACCAGCGTCTGGCTGGTCGGCCCGGCGGTCAGGAAAGTCAGCTCGAACATCGCGATGGTGCGCACCAGCACCAGCAGCAGCGCCGCCAGGATGCCGGGCGCCAGCAGCGGCACCAGCACGCGCACGAACAACTGGCGCAATCCGGCGCCGAATACCCGCGCGGCAGCCTCCACCCTGGGGTCGATCTGCTCGACGAAGGGGATCATGATCAGGATCACGAACGGGATCGTCGGCACCAGATTGGCCAAGATCACGCCCCAGATCGTGCCGGCCAGTCCGGCCTGATACAGAACTGTGGCAAGAGGGATGCCATAAGTGATCGGCGGCACCAGCATCGGCAGCAGGAACAGCAGCATCACTGCCCTTTTCCCCGGGAAGTCCCGCCGCGCCATCGCATACGCCGCCGGCACGCCGATCAGGCCGGACACGATCACCACCGCGCCGACGACCTGGAAGGTCACCAGCAGGATGTCCGGCAACTGGAACTCGTCCCAGGCCTGCGCATACCAGCGGATGGTATAGCCCGGCGGCAGCCAGGTGTTGAACCAGCGGGTGCCGAACGAGTTCACCACCACGCTGGCGATCATCGCCAGCAGGTTGAGGATGAAGAAACCGACCAGCGCCCAGACCGCCCAAATCCAAAGCCGCCCGAGAATGCCCTCGTCGCGTCGCATCGCCTCAGCCCTTCCCGCCGCCGGCCGGGCCGCGATAGACCAGCCCGCGCGCCGCCAGCAGCGCCACCACGATCAGCACCTGCACCGCCGCCATGATCATCGCGATCGCCGATGCCATCGAGTAGTCGTACTGCTCGAACGCCGCCTGATAGGCGGCGATGGAGATCACCCGCGTCGGCCCCGCCGGCGCACCGAGCAGCACGGCGGAGGGAAACACCGAGAACGCCTGCACGAAGGACAGGCACAGCGTGACGGTCAGGCCGGGGATCAGCAGCGGCAGCAGGATGCGCCGGAACCGCGCCGGCGCCCGCGCGCCCAGCATCGCGCCGGCCTGCTCCAGCGAGGGATCAATGCCGGTGACATAGGACTGGGTCAGCAGGAAGGTGAACGGAAAGCCGGTGATCACCAGCGACAGGAACACGCCCCAGTAATTATGCACCAGCCGCACCGGGTGGTCGGACAGGCCGAACTCCAGCAACGCCCGGTTCAGCCAGCCGCGCGGACCGAGATAGTTCAGCAGCCCTTCCGCGACCAGCACGGTACCGAGCGTGATCGGGATCACCAGGATGGTGGTCAGCAGTCGCGGCTTGGCCATAAGCCGCACCCGCAGCGCCACCGGGATCGAGACCACCGTGTTCAGCAGGGTGGCGGGGACGGCGATCAGCAGCGTGGTGCCGATGGTGTCGTACAGGAATGGGTCGGCGAAGAACTTCCGGTAATTCGCCAGGATGCCGCCGGTCTTGGGCGCGAACGACAGCACCAGACCATACAGGAAGGGATAGACGAACAGCCCGATCACGCAGAGCACCGCCGGCAGCACCAGCAATGTCACGCTATCCAGCCCGCGCTGCGCCAGCCGCACGCTAAGCGGCACGGTATTCATGCGGGATAGACCAGCACGCGCGCGGCCGACGCGCCGAGGCGCAGCGCCTCGCCGGCGACAACGCGGGTCTCGGAGCGGAAGAACAGTTCCGTGCCGTCCCCGGTGTGGGCCAGGCCGTAGAAATCCCGGCCGCGATATTCCGCCGCGTCCACGGTCACCGCGATCGGCGCGTCCGGCGACGGCGTCAGGTCCTCGGGCCGGATCGCGACGATGGCGGGGCCGGGCCACACCTCGCCGACCGGCGTGCCGGCCAGCGCCGCGCCGCTGACCCGCACCACGAGACCTGCCCCCGCCGCCTCGGCCCGCGTGCTCAGCAGATTGCGATAGCCCATGAACTCGGCCACGTCCGGCTGCGACGGACGGGCATACAGCTCCTCCGGCGTGCCGACCTGCCGCACCAGCCCGTCGCGCAGCACCACGATACGGTCGGCCAGCGACAGCGCCTCGTCCTGGTCGTGCGTCACATAGATCGTGGAGCAGCCGAGCATGGTGTGGATGCGCCGGATCTCGGTGCGCATCTCCAGCCGCAGCTTGGCGTCCAGGTTGGACAGCGGCTCGTCCATCAGCACCAGCGGCGGCTCCACCACGATGGCGCGCGCGATGGCGACGCGCTGCTGCTGACCGCCGGAAATCTGCCCCGGCAGCTTGTCCGCCTGGGCAGTCAGGCGAACCAGCTGGATCGCCTCGTCCACCCGCCGCGCGATCTCCGCCTTCGGCCGGCCCTGCATTTCCAGGCCGAAGGCGACGTTCCGGCGCACGCTCATGTGCGGGAACAGCGCGTAGTTCTGGAACACCATGCCGAAGCCGCGCGCCTCCGGTCCCAGCTGGTCGATGCGCCTGTCGTCCAGCCAGATGCTGCCGGAGGTCAGCGGCAGCAGCCCGGCCAGGCAATTCAGCGCGGTCGACTTGCCGCAGCCGGACGGCCCGAGCAGGGCGATGAACTCGCCCCGCCCGACCGTCAGGGTCACGTCGCGCAACGCGTTCAGGACCCCGAAATCCCGGCTGACCCCATCGAGCCGAAGCTCGCGGAAATCCGGCGCGGCGATAGCCATACCGCTACTTGCCCACCTTGGCACCGATCTGCTGGTCCCAGCGCTGGAACGCGAAGACCATCCGCTCGGCGCTCAGCGGCGTCTCCGCCGGCGCCTCCGCGATCAGCTTGTCGTAGAAGGGGCGGTTATATTCCTTGATCACGTCCTGGCTGTCGGCGGGCGCCAGATCCAGCGTCACGCCCTTCACCGCCGGGCCGGGATAGAAAAAGCCCTTGTCGTAGGTCGCGGCCTGCGCCTTCGGCGTCAGCATGAAACCGATGAGGTCGAGCAGCAACGCGCGCTTTTCCGCCGACAAACCCTTCGGGATCGCCATGTAGTGCGCGTCCGTTACCCAGTGGAAGCCCTTCAGCACGGCGATTTCGGCTTCCTTCGGCACCACGCCCAGTGCCCTTGGATTGATGTCCCAGCCGGTCATGGTGGCGATGATGTCGCGCGATCCCTCGCCCAGTTCCTTCATCGTGGCGCCGGTGCCGGTCGGATAGTATTCGATGTTGTGGCCGAGCTCTTCCAGGTAGCTCCAGGTCTTGTCCCAGCCCTTGTCGGGGTCCTTGGGATCGCGGTCGCCGAGCAGATAGGGCAGGCCCATCAGGAAGGCGCGCCCCGGGCCGGAATTGGCCGGACGGGCATACATGAACCGCTTCGGATGTGCCTTGGCCCAGGCCAGCAGTTCCTCGATCGTGGTCGGCGGCTGCTTCACCCGGTCGGGCATGTATTCCAGCAGCGGTCCGCCGGGGCAGTAGGTGACGCAGACCGCCTGGTCTTCGGCCAGGGCCTGCATGCGCGATGCCCCCGGCAGCAGGATGTCGGCCAATTTCGGCAGCGCGGCCGCATAGTCGGGAAACAGCTTCTCCCACAGCCCCTGCTGGATGCCGGCGGCCAGCGCGTCGGTGCCGGTCAGCACCAGATCGATATCGACCCGGTTCGCCGCCTGCTGCGCCTTCAGCTTGCCCGGCAGCTCGGGCGCCGGCGCCTGGCTGAAGGCGATGCGGGAGACGTAGTTGGGATTGGCCTTGCGGTACTCCTCGAACGAACGCTGGGTCAGTTGCAGGTTGCCCGCGACGTCGATGATGTTCAGGCTCACCGGCGCGGACGGCATCCCTGGCTTGGCACCCTGCGCCTTGGCGCCGGAGAGGCCGGCCATGCCGGCGGCCGCACCGAGCGCCGTGCCGAGTACCGTACGGCGCGTTGTGACGATCGTTTTCATTATCGGTATCTTCCCCTATTCGTTCGCAGGTGCTGGTCAATCCGGCCGACTATGCATACGGTTCGCACCGTCGCATATCGTTCGCGGGGCGCCGACGAACGCTACGCCGGCGCTATCCGCATCACAACGGAGGATGCCAGTTTGCCGATCCAGGCGCCCATGCCGCGTGTTCAGGCGAGGTTTGCAACGAAACCCGGCGCGGTGAAGATAACCGATGTCGCCATCGCGGCCGGTGTCGCGCCGATGACGGTTTCGCGCGTGCTCAACACGCCCGAGCGCGTCTCGGCGGAGACCGCAATCCGGGTGCGGGAAGCCATCGCCCGGCTCGGTTATGTGCCGAACATGATCGCCGGCGGGCTGTCCTCGCGCCGCTCGCGCATGGTGGCGGCGATCGTGCCGACAATCGCGCATCCGATGTTCTCGGAAGTGATACAGAACTTCACCGCGAAGATGCGCGCCGCCGGCTATCAGGTGATGCTCTCGCTCAGCGGCTACGGCGAAGCGAACGAGGAGGAACTGGTCCGCGCCCTGCTCGGCCGTCGCCCGGACGGGCTGCTGCTGACCGGAGCGGAGCGCACCCCGGCGGCACGGCGGCTGCTGGCCGATTCCGGCATTCCGGTGGTGGAGATCTGGGACGTCGCGGACCAGCCGACCGACATGCTGGTGGGCTTCGACCATGCCGATGTCGGCGCGACGGTCGCCGCGTATTTCATCGCGCGCGGTCACGACCGGTTCGCCGCCTTCGCGGCCAACGACAGCCGCGCGCTGACGCGCCGCCAGGGCTTCACCGACGCGGTGCGGCGCGCCGGCCTCACGGTGGTGGCGGACACGGTCATCCCCGCACCCAGCACCATCACCTCCGGCCGGCAGGCGCTACGCGCCATGCTGCCCGCACTCGACCGGCGCACAGCGCTGTTCTGCAGTTCCGACATGCTGGCGTTCGGTGCCATCGTGGAAGCCGCGCTCCACGGCATCGCCGTCCCGGACCGGCTGGCGGTCTGCGGCTTCGGCAATTTCGAACTGAGCCAGACTGTCGAACCGCCCTTCACCACGGTCAATGTCGAGGGAGGCCTGATCGGCCGCAACGCCGCGGATTTCCTGCTGGCGCGCTTCGCCGGCCAGGGCGGGGCACAGCAAGTACGGGTGCCGTTCAAGATCGTCGAGCGCGCTTCCACCTGAATTTCTTCCCATGTCACCCTGACCGGCCGCGTATGGACAGCAGAGCCATGTTATCGTTATCATAGATCGTCTTCCGCTGGCGCCGCCGGGTCAAGCCCTTCCTGTGCAATCGCGCGATCAGGGCTTATCGTCGGCGGAAAGTCACCGAGGAAACATCATGCCAGTCCTGCCCCGCGAGACATTCATCCGTCTTAGCCATGTCAGCACCGCCACGCTCACCACCCAGCTGTTCAAGCGTGGCCTGCGCAACTGCTTCATCCAGGGGGTGCGGCCGCTCGGGCGGCTCAGCGTCAACATGGTCGGGCCGGCCTTCACGCTGCGCAACATCCCGGCGCGCGAGGACATCGACCATGTCGGCGTCTTCGCCGAT
This sequence comes from Acetobacteraceae bacterium, assembly GCA_003133265.1. Lineage (GTDB taxonomy): Bacteria > Pseudomonadota > Alphaproteobacteria > Acetobacterales > Acetobacteraceae > PALSA-911. The sequence continues at coordinate 1,519 of PKWQ01000193.1, read as the reverse complement.
CCCAGCCATCCGCAGCGCCGGGCGATCGAAATCACGCCGGAAGGCCATGTTCTGGTGGTCGATTGCCGCGGCGACACGCTCGCGGCCTCGGCGGGGCAGATCCTCATCACCCGGCTGATGAAGCGCGGGGTCGCCGGCTTCGTTTCCGACGGCGGCATCCGCGACGCCGGCCCGATCAGCGAAATGCCCTTCCCGGTGTTCTCCTCCGGTCCCAGCGCGCCGCTGAACCTCGCGCGCCATCACGCGGCGGAAAGCAACGTGCCGATCGGCTGCGGCGGCGTCGCGGTCTATCCGCGCGACGTCATCGTCGGCGACCGCGACGGCGTGGTGGTGATCCCGCGCGGCATCGCCGACGAGGTCGCCCGCGATGGCGCCGAGCAGGAGGAACTGGAGGTGTTTCTGCTGGAGCGGATCGCCGGCGGGGCGAGCCTGCCCGACACCTATCCGCCCAGCGACGCCACCAAGGCCGCGTTCGAGGTCTGGCGCCAGGACCGCCGCCGGCCCTAAATCACACATCGGTCCACCGCCCGCATGATCGCTCTCGACAAAAGCGCGATCTGCGGACAGGAAAGGGCCAGCATTCACCGACGCGCCCCAGCGTGGCGCGCACCAGCAGAGGATTCGAGCGTATGGACCATATCGACGCCGGCGGCCTGAAAATCGCCCGAACCCTGTACGATTTCGTCACCAACGAAGCCGTCCCCGGCACCGGTCTGAACGCCAGCGCCTTCTGGGACGGCTTCGCCGCCCTGGTGGCCGAACTCGCCCCTGTCAACAAGCAGCTGCTCGCCAAACGCGCGGCGTTGCAGGGGCAGATCGATGCTTGGCATACCGCCAATCGTGGCCGGGCGTTCGACCAGGACGCTTACCTGGAATTCCTCCGCTCCATTGGCTACCTGCTGGCGGAACCGCCGGATTTCTCGATTGGCACCGAGAATGTCGATGCCGAGATCGCCTCCATCGCCGGCCCGCAGCTTGTCGTGCCGGCGATGAACGCCCGCTACGCGCTGAACGCCGCCAACGCCCGCTGGGGCAGCCTGTACGATGCGCTGTACGGCACCGACGCGATCCCCGAGGATGACGGCGCCACCCGCTCCGGCGGCTACAACCCGATCCGCGGCGCCAAGGTGATCGCGGCGGCGAAGGCATACCTGGACGAGGCGGTGCCGCTCTATGCCGGCAACCACGCCGACGCCGTCGCCTACGATCTGGTCGGCTCGCGGCTGATGGTGACGCTGAGCAGCGGCGCCAGGACCGCGCTCGCCGACGAGGACGCCTTCGTCGGCTATCGCGGCGACATCACCGGCCTCTCGGAGGTGCTGTTCCGCCACAACAACCTGCATATCGAGCTGCGCATCGACCGCAAGCACCCGATCGGCAAGGACGACCCGGCGGGCGTGGCCGACATGGCGATGGAATCCGCGATCACCACCATCATGGACTGCGAGGACTCGGTGGCGGCGGTCGATGCCGACGACAAGGTGCTGATCTATCGCAACCTGCTCGGCCTGATGAAGGG
>PKWQ01000461.1:10423-10574 GCA_003133265.1 Acetobacteraceae bacterium | reverse complement strand
AGCAGCCGCGCCGCCTCGTCGGTGGCGACGGAGAGGAATTCGCCTTCCGGCGTCAGGATTGCGGCGCGTCCGTGCCCCGCCACGATCGCTGGCGCGTGCGGAAGTCCGATGCGCGCCATGGCGGAGGAACTCATGCGCGCACTATAAGCTG
>PKWQ01000461.1:0-10388 GCA_003133265.1 Acetobacteraceae bacterium | reverse complement strand
TGATCTTCGAGACCGGCTACGGTCCGTCCGGCCTGCCGCATATCGGCACCTTCGGCGAGGTGGCGCGCACCTCCTGGGTCCGCCACGCCTTCACCGAGCTGACCGGGCTGCCCTCGAAACTGCTAGCGTTCAGCGACGACATGGACGGCCTGCGCAAGGTGCCGGACAACGTGCCCAACAAGGACATGCTGGCGCGGTATCTGGGCAAGCCGCTGACCCGCATCCCCGACCCCTTCGGCACGCACGACAGTTTCGGCGCGCACAACAACGCCCGCCTGCGCGCCTTCCTGGATTCCTTCGGGTTCAGCTACGAATTCGCCTCCGCCACCGACTACTACGGCTCCGGCCGGTTCGATGCCGCCCTGGTGCGCGTGCTGGAATGCTTTGATCAGGTGATGGAGGTGATCCTGCCCACGCTCGGGCCGGACCGGCGGGCGACCTATTCGCCGCTGCTGCCGATCCATCCGCGTACCGGCGTGGTGATGCAGGTGCCGGTGGAGCGGCGCGACGCGGATGCCGCCACCATCGTCTGGCGCGATCCCGATACCAACGAGGCGTTCGAGACCTCGGTGAAGGGCGGGCATTGCAAGCTGCAATGGAAGGCCGACTGGGCGATGCGCTGGTTCGCGCTCGGCGTCGATTACGAGATGTCCGGCAAGGACCTGATCGACAGCGTGCGCCTGTCGGGCCGCATCTGCCGCATCCTCGGCGCCCCGCCGCCGGAGGGGTTTACCTACGAACTGTTTCTCGACGAGCACGCGCAGAAGATCAGCAAGTCGAAGGGCAACGGCCTGTCGGTCGACGACTGGCTGCGCTACGCGCCGCCGGAGAGCCTGTCGCAGTTCATGTACAACCAGCCGCAGCGGGCGAAGAAGCTGTATTTCGACGTGATCCCGCGCGCGGTCGACGAATACATCGCCAACGCCAACCGCTGCCTTACCCAGCAGGCGCACGAGCAGCAGACCAACCCGGTCTGGCACATCCATGCCGGCGCGGTGCCAGAGAGCGCGGACAGCCCGCTGTCGTTCGCCATGCTGCTCAATCTCGCCAGCGTTGTGAACGCGGAAACGCCGGAAATGCTGTGGGGCTTCATCCGGCGCTATATCCAAGGCGCCACCGCCGAAACCCAGCCGCTGCTGGCGCGGCTGGTGGACCACGCCATCGCCTATTATCAGGATTTCGTCCGCCCGACGAAACATTACCGCCAGCCGGACGCGAACGAGCGCGCCGCCCTGGTCGATCTGGCCGCCACGCTCGCCGCGCTGGCCGGCGACGCGGACCAGGAAGCCATCCAGTACGCGGTGTTCGAGGTCGGCAAGCGGCACGATTTCCCGGAACTGCGCGCCTGGTTCGGCTGCCTGTACCAGGTCCTGCTGGGCCAGCAGGAAGGCCCGCGCTTCGGCGGGTTCGTGGCGCTGTACGGCATCGCCGAGACCGTCGCGCTGATCCAGGCGGCGCTTGCCCGCCCCGCCGATGCTGCCGCCTGAGAACGCGGGCGCGTCGCGGGTGGGAAAGACGCTGAAGGGGCTCCTGCGGCACCTGCCGGCACTGATCGGTGTCGCGCTGTTCTGCGGCGCGATCTACGTGGTGCAGAAGGAATTCCGTAACCTCAGGCTCGCGGACATCGAGGCGGCGCTGGCGGCCATCCCGCACCGGGCGCTGGCGATCGGGTTTCTCTGGACCGTCCTGTCCTACGGCATCCTGACCTTCTACGACCGGCTGGGCACGATCTATGCCGGGCACAAGGTCAGTTATGGCAAGGTCGCCTTCGCCTCGTTCTGCGCCTATGCGCTGTCGCACAATCTGGGTTTCGCCGCCGTCTCCGGTGCCGCGGTGCGCTACCGGCTGTATGCGCACTGGGGCCTAACGCCGTTGCAGATCGCCAAGACGGTGGCGTTCTGCTCGCTGACCTTCGGCCTCGGCGGCATGGTGCTGGGCGGCTTCGTGCTGTTTATCGAACCCACCACCGTGCCATTCTTCGGCGAACGGGTTCCCGCGCCGGTGATGTATGCGATCGGCGCGGCACTGTGGGCCATCGTCGCCGGCTACGTCACGCTGTCGCGGGTGCTGGGCTCGTTCACCCTGTTCGGCCATGCGATCGAGCTGCCGGGCTGGCGGATGGCGATCGCGCAGGTGGTGCTGGCGTCGGTGGACGTGGCGGTGACGGCCTCGATCTTCTATTCCCTGCTGCCGCCTACTGCGGGGCTGACATGGGTGCGCTTCCTCGGCGCCTATCTCGCCTCCTACACCGCCGGGCTCGCCGCCAACCTGCCGGGCGGTCTCGGCGTATTCGACACCGCCATGCTGCTCGGCCTTTCGCCCTGGCTGGATGCGCCGCGCATCGTCGGGGCCATCGTCGTGTTCCGGCTCTATTACTACATCATTCCGCTGTTCCTCGCCGGCAGCCTGTTCGCCGGCAACGAGATCCTGCTGCGCGGCGGCAGCGTCCTGCGTCGTGCCGGCAGCCTGCGCGGCGTGCAGGCGATCGGCCGCTGGAGCGAGCCCGACTTCCCCATCGCCGCCGCCATCGGCGCGGTGGCGATGTGCGGCGCGATGCTGCTCTCGCTCGGCGTGCTGGCGCCGGTCCCGGATTTCTCCTGGATCGATCCGGATTTCTCCGAGGTCGCGGCGCAGGCGGGGCAGTTCGTGCCATCGCTGATCGGCGCCGGGCTGCTGGTGCTGGCGATCGGGCTGTCGCAGCGGGTCAACCTCGCCTGGAGCGCGACGATCGCGCTGCTGCTGGTCGGCGCTGTCTTCATCGCGGCCCAGGCGCGTACGGAACGGCTGTGGATCGCCTTCGTGCTGGTGCTGGCCGCCGCGCTGCTGGCCCCGTTCCGCGCCGGTTTCTACCGTCATGCGCGCCTGCTGAGCGGCAAGTTGCAGGCATCGACGGCGGTGCCGCTGTTCGCGCTGATCCTGTGCATCCTTGCACTCGCCAGTTCCGAACGGCATCTGCGCTTCCAGCCCGACAATTCCTGGTGGGAGATCGTGCTGTCGCCGGACGTGCCGAACTCGCTGCGCCTGACGGTGGCGCTGACCGTGCTGCTGGCGCTGCTCGCCATCTGGCGGCTGGTGCTGCCCGGCCGGGTGGCGTGGCTGCCCTGGGGACCGGAGGCGCGCGCCCGCTTCGCCCGCCTCGGCGCGCTGCCGCCGTTCGGCGCGGACGGCGTGGTATTTGGCGAGGCTGAGCGCGCCGGGATTCCGTTTCGCCGCTGCGGTCCCGTGCTGCTCGCGCTGGGCGATCCGGTCGGCGCGCAGTCCGACCGCGTCTCGGCGATTTGGCGGTTGCGCGATCTGGCGTTGCAGGAAGGGCTGAACCCCGCCATCTGGCGTGCCGGCCCCAGGCTGCTGAAGGTCTACGCCGATCTTGGCCTGACCGCCCTGCCGCTTGGCGGCGACGGGCTGCCGCTGCCGGAATCCCCCAATGAGACGCCGCTGGCCCGCCAGTACCTGGTCTGCGTCGCCGAACGCGATCTGGCCACCCTGCTGCCGCTGCTGCCGGAGTTGGCCAAATTGTCCTAGCCGCCCGGCCGGCGCGGCATCAGCACCACGGTATCGAATGTCTGAACCGGATTGCCGTCCTGGTTGAACGTCGTCGTCCGCGTCGTCACCACACCCTTGTCGGGGCGCGATTTCGATACGCGCTTGGCGAGAACTTCGATCTCCACCCGCAGTTCGTCGTCCGGCAGCACCGGGCGCAGCCAGGCGATCTTCTCCACCCCCGCGCCCATGCCGCCGCCGGGGATCGGCATCGTCTCGACCACCAGCCGCATCGTCGTCGCGGCGGTCTGCCAGCCGCTGGCGCAGAAGACGCCGAAATGGCTCCCCGCCGCCGCTTCTTCCCCCAGATGCTGCGGCTGCGGATCGTATTCGCGGGCGAAATCCAGAATCCGCTCCCGGTCCAACCGGATGGACCGCGCCGAGCGCACCACCTGTCCCACCGTCAGATCGTCGAAAAAATACTCTTTGCTCACGTCGCCCCCATCCTGGTCAGCAGCATCGCATCGGGCGGCGTTGTAGCGGATAATCGAACCGCACACGCCCTGGAGCCTCCATGTCCGCAGAGACCCTGACCGCCGCCATCGCGGCACTTGCCGCCATCCTCGCCCTGATCGTCGTGCTGCGCCAAGGGGCGGCGAACGCGCGGCAGATGGAACGTTTGCGCCTGCTCGCCGAGCAGAACCTCGCTGGCGCGCGCGCCGAGGCGGAGGCCGTCCGCGCCGAGGTCCGCGCCGCCNNGGCCAGCAGAAGACCGCCACGGCGATCGGCGCGCAGTTCGAGACCACGCGCACGCTGCTGGAAACCAAATTGCGGGAGATGCGCGAGGGCAACGAGGCCAAGCTGGCGGAGATCCAGAAGAGCGTGAACGAGCAGTTGCACGCCGCCGTCGAGAAGCAGATGCAGACGAGTTTCGAGCGGGTGATCGACCAGTTCACCGCCGTGCAGAAGGCGATGACGGACGTGCAGGCCGTCACCGCGCAGATCGGCGACATCAAGCGCCTGTTCGCCAACGTGAAGACGCGCGGCGGCTGGGGCGAGGCGCAGGTGCGCGCGATGCTGGACGACATCCTGCCCCCCGGCGCCTATCTGACCAACCACAAGGTCCGCGCCGACAGCGACGACGTGGTGGAATTCGCCGTCATCATGCCGATGCGGGGCGAGGTGCGTCCGCTGCTGCCGATCGACGCCAAGTTTCCGGTCGAGGATTACGAGCGCCTGCTCGCCGCCTCCGAGGCCGGCGACCCGGAGGCCGAGCGCGTCGCCACCCGCGCGCTGGAGCGGCGCATCCGCGACGAGGCGAAGAAGATCGCCGCCAAATACGTCAATCCGCCGGTAACGGTGGAGTTCGCGGTGCTGTATCTGCCCACCGACGCGCTGTATGCCGAGGTCGCGCGCATCCCCGGCCTGATCGACGACATCGGCCGGGACCAGCGCGTGCTGGTGATGGGGCCGAGCCTGTTCCCGGCATTGCTGCGTACCATCCATCTGGGGTTCGTCACCCTGGCGCTGGAGCAGAAGGCGGACCAGATCCGCGACCTGCTGGGCGCGACGCGCACCGAGATGCTGAAGATGGACGACGTGCTGGAGCGGCTGGCCAAGCAGGCCGGCACCTTCAGCACCACGATCGACCGGGCTCGCACCCGCACCCGCGCCGTGCGGCGCAAGCTGAAGGGCGTGCAGGCCCTCGACCCCGTCACCGCCGAGCGGCTGCTGGAGATCGACGCGGACCTGCCCGACGAGGAGGAGATCGAGGGCGAGGTGTGAAACGTCAGCGCAGCGCGATGGCGATATCGTGGAACAGCCGCGCCGGCAGGCCGCCGCCCTGTACGTTGCGCATCGGCCGGTTGTCGTCGTTGCCGATCCAGACGCCGATGATGGTGCCGTTGGTCCAGCCGACGAACCAGGCGTCGTGGTAGTCCTGCGTGGTGCCGGTCTTGCCGGCGACAACGCGGCCCGGTAGCGCGGCGGCCCGGCCGGTGCCACGGGTGACCACGGCGGCCAGCATGCGCGCCATCATCGCCGCCAAGTCCGGATCGACCACCCGTTCCGGCGGCGGGTGCGCGATGGGCATCGGCTGCCCATCGACCTTCAATGCCTCGATGCCGACGGGGCTGACACGCTTGCCGCCGTTGAAGAAGGCGGCATAGGCCGAGGCAAGCTCCAGCAGGCCGACCTCGCCGGTGCCGAGCGCGATCGAGGCGTTGTCCGGCAGCTTGTCGGCGATGCCCAGCCGGTGCGCCACCGCCACCACCGCGCGCGGGCCGCCGGCGTGCAGCATCAGCCGGACCGAGGCGGTGTTGACGGATTCCGCCAAGGCTTCTTCCACCGTGATCTCACCCAGGAACTTGCGCTCGAAGTCCGACGGGCTCCATTTGCCGACGCGGATCGGCGCGTCCAGCACCATGTCGTCCGGCCGCACGCCGCTCTCCAGCGCCGCCAGCCAGACGAACGGCTTGAACGACGAACCGGGCTGGCGGCGGGCCAGCACCGCGCGGTTGTACGGGCTCTGGCGATAGTTCCGCCCGCCGACCATGGCGCGCACCGCGCCGGTGGCGGCGTCCAGCACCACCACCGCGCCCTGGCCGGCATTGGCCGCCGAGCCCGGCCCGTCCAGGATCGCACTCAGGCGGGCCTGGGCGATCTCCTGGATTTGCGGATCGAGGGTGGTGCGCAGCACCGCGTCGGCGTTCGCCGGCAGCAGGCTCTGCGCCTGATCGGCCACCCAGTCGGCATACCAGCCGGGCGAGATCGGCGGCGCGCTGGGAAACGCGATCTGTGCCGTGGCCTGCTGCGCCTGCGCGGCGGTGATGGCGCCGGTATCGACCATCGCGCCCAGCACCTCGCGTGCCCGCGCGGCGGCGGCGTCCTGGTTGGTGCGCGGGTTGAAGCGCGACGGCGCGCGCGGCAGTCCGGCCAGCACGGCGGCCTGCCATAAGGTGACGTGGCGGGCGGAGACGCCGAAATACATCCGTGCCGCCGCGTCCATGCCCCAGGCACCGGAGCCGAGATAGACGCGGTTGAGCCAGATCTCCAGAATCTCCCGCTTGCTGAAGCTGCGCTCCAGCCAGATCGTCAGCAGCAGTTCCTGCACCTTGCGGCGGAAGGTGCGGGCGTTGGTCAGGAACAGGTTCTTCGCCACCTGCTGGGTGATGGTGGAGCCGCCCTGCACCACATGGCCGGCGCGGATATTGGTGAGAGCGGCGCGTGCCAGTCCGATGAGGTCGATGCCGAAATGTCCCCAGAACCGGCGATCCTCCACCGCCACGGCGGCGGCGGGCAGATAGGCCGGCAGCTCCGACAGGCGCAGCGGATCGCCGACCACATCGCCGAACGTGGCCAGCACCCGGCCGTTGCGGTCCTGCAGCGTCAGGCTCGGCCGGCGGGCGGCGTCCAGCGCCGCTTCCGGCCGGGGCAGGTCGTGGGCGAACCAGAGCAGCATCAGGCCGAGCGCCAAGCTGCCCCAGATCAGCCCGATCAGCCCCCAGCGCAGCAGGCGCCAGCGCGCGCGCCGCCGCGTGGGGGGCGGACGCTCGGTCCGTTCCGGGCGCGCGGGGCGCGAAGGGGCGCGTGGGGTCTGATACATCAATGGTCCAGGAAATCCCGTAGGTGATACGGGAAACCTCCGCGCCGGGGGAAGCATCCCGCTTGCCCGGAGGGCCGGGCTTGCGCACTCTCGCGCCGAGACAACCAGGGGACGGCGGATGAAGGGCCTGTTTATCGATGCGAGCGACGCGCTGGCGGAGGTGTTTTCCCGCATGCGGCGCGCCGACGATCCGCATGTGGACGTCAATGAGCAGGCGCAGGTGACGCCGGACGAACTGCCCGGACTGCTCGCCGGCTACGATTTCGTGCTGAACGACCACTCGCACATGCCGACCGAAACGATGGCGAAGTGCGCCGGGCTGAAGCACGTCATCTTCCTCGGCACCGGCGCGCGCAGCTATATGAACCCCGAGGAACTGGCGGCACTCGGCATTACCGTCCACACCATCAAGGGCTACGGCGACACCGCGGTGGCCGAGCACGCGATCGCGCTGATGTGGGCGGCGGCGCGCGGGCTGGCGCGGATGGATCGCGGGCTGCGCCAGGGCCAGTGGCTGCGCACCGAGGGCACGCAGCTGACCGGCAAGACCATCGGCCTGATCGGCTTCGGCGGCATCGCGGCCGAGGCGGCGCGCATCGCCGGCGGCTCGGGGATGCGGGTGCTGGCCTGGAACCGCTCGCCGAAGACCGCGCCGGGGGTGACGTTCGTCGATCTGGATACGCTGCTGGCCGAGAGCCATGTGCTGTCGCTGCATCTGCTGCTGAACGACGAGACGCGCGGCTTCCTGGACGCCGGACGGCTGGCGAAGCTGCGGCCGGGCGCGATCCTGGTGAACACCGCGCGCGGCGCGCTGGTGGACGAGGCGGCGATGATCGCGGCCCTGCGCTCCGGCCAGATCGGCCACGCGGCGCTGGATGTGTACGACATCGAGCCGCTGCCGCCGGGGCATGTGCTGAGCACGCTGGAGAACGTGACCCTGTCCGCGCACAGTGCCTTCCGCACGCCGGAGGCCAGCGACACGCTGATCCGCCGGGCGCTGGACATTGCCTGCATGGTTGCTAAAGCCTGATCGGCGCGCCCGCCTGGCGGAATGGTAGACGCACCGGACTTAAAATCCGGAGTCCTGTAGGGCGTGGGGGTTCAAGTCCCCCGGCGGGCACCAGATTGNNACGAAACGCCGCGTCAGCGCGGCGAGAGCACCATAACCATCTGCCGGTTTTCCATCTTCGGCATCTGTTCGACCTTGGTGACCGGGTCCATCTCGGCGCGGATACGCTCCAGAACGCGAATGCCGATGTCCTGGTGCGCCATCTCGCGACCGCGGAAGCGCAGCGTCACCTTCACCTTGTCCCCCTCCTCGATGAACGACTTCATGGCGCGNNTTGATCTCAATGACTTTTTGTTTCTTTTTGGCTTCGTTTCGCTTCTTCTGCTGTTCGTATTTGAACTTGCCGAAGTCGAGAATCTTCACCACCGGCGGGTCCGCGTTCGGGCTGATCTCAAGCAGATCCAGTCCGACGGAATAGGCACGTTGGATGGCTTCGCGGGCGGTCATCACGCCCTGCATCTCGCCTTCCTCGTCGATCAGCCGCACCTGTACGGCGCGGATATCCTCGTTTACGCGGGGCCCGTCGCGACTGGGCGTAGCGGGCATGGGTCCTCGGGCTATGGTCTTCTCCTATGGCAGTTGAAGGGTCCGGTCGGCGCGAAACCGACCGGGCTGGGAGTTTTGCCGCTCATTCGCGCGCGGATCAAGTAAAACTCATGGATCAGGCGAGATCGCCCCGTGCCAGGTCGGGCGCCATCGCCTCGGCGGCGAGACGGGCGACCGCGTCCACGAGGTCTAGCACCTCCTGGTTCTGCCCGCCCAGGCGGCGCAGCGCCACGGTGCGGGTCTCGGCTTCCTTGCGCCCGACCACGACCAGGAGCGGCACATGCGCCAGGCTGTGCTCGCGCACCTTGGCGTTGATCTTCTGGTTGGTCAGATCGATCCGCACCTCCAGCCCGGCTTTGCGCAGGGCGGCGGCGACCTCCTCCGCGTACGGATCGGCGTCGGAGACGATGGTCGCCACCACCGCCTGCACCGGGGCGAGCCAGATCGGGAAGCGGCCGGCGTACTGCTCGATCAGGATGCCGAGGAAGCGCTCGAAGCTGCCGAGGATCGCGCGATGCAGCATCACCGGGCGATGGCGCGCGCCGTCCTCGCCGACATATTCGGCGTCCAGCCGCTCCGGCAGCACGAAATCCACCTGCAAGGTGCCGCACTGCCAGTCGCGCCCGATCGCGTCGCGCAGCACGAATTCCAGCTTCGGGCCGTAGAACGCGCCCTCGCCGGGGTTCAGCGTGTAGTCCACACCGGCCGTGGCGCAGGCTTGCTTCAGCGCGCCCTCGGCGCGGTCCCAGGTCTCGTCGGTGCCGGCGCGCACCGCCGGACGGTCGGAAAACTTCACCTGGAAGCTCTCGAAGCCGAAATCGCGGTAGATCGAGGACAGCAGTTCGACGAAAGCCACCGTCTCCGGGGCGATCTGGTCCTCGGCGCAGAAGATGTGCGCGTCGTCCTGGGTGAAGGCGCGCACCCGCATGATGCCGTGCAAGGCGCCGGACGGCTCGTAGCGGTGGCAGGAGCCGAATTCGGCCATGCGCAGCGGCAGCTCGCGGTAGGAGCGCAGGCCCTGGCGGAAAATCTGCACATGGCAGGGGCAGTTCATCGGTTTGAGGGCCAGGACCTTGTCCTCGTCCTCCACCTGGGCGACGAACATGTGCTCGCGGAACTTCTCCCAGTGGCCGGAGGCTTCCCACAGCGCGCGGTCGACCAGCTGCGGGGTCTTCACCTCCTGATAGCCGGTCGCTTCCAGCCGGCGGCGCATATAGGCCTCGGCGGTGCGGTACAGCTTCCAGCCCTTCGGATGCCAGAACACGCTGCCCACCGCCTCTTCCTGGATGTGGAACAGGCCCATGTCCTTGCCGATGCGCCGGTGGTCGCGCCGTTCGGCTTCCTCCAGCATGTGCAGGTAGGCATCCAGCTCCTTCTGGTCGCGCCAAGCGGTGCCGTAGATGCGGCTCAGCATCGCGTTGCGGTGATCGCCGCGCCAATAGGCGCCAGCCACCTTCATCAGCTTGAAGGCGGTGCCGACATCGCCGGTCGCGCGCAAATGCGCGCCGCGGCACAGATCGACCCACTCGCCCTGGGTGTAGAGCGTGATGGTCTCGCTCGCTGGCAGGTCCTGGATCAGCTGCGCCTTGTATTTCTCCCCGCGCGCCTGGAAGAACGCGATGGCCTCCTCGCGGTCGATCTCCTGGCGCTTGAAGGCGGCGTTGGCGGCGACGATCTCGCGCATCTTCG
>PKWQ01000391.1:2703-4405 GCA_003133265.1 Acetobacteraceae bacterium | reverse complement strand
CAGCGGCCCGGCACCACGTTGATCGAGCCATTGGGCACGTTGAGCATGCCGACGGTGCCGACCGAATCGCCATCTTTCGTGGCGCGCTTTTCAATGTACAGCGCAAGCTCGGCCGCAGCCGTGGCGGCATCGCAGCGCCGGTTCATCGGTGTCGTGCCGGCGTGGCTGGCCATGCCGATGATTTCGCACAGATAGCGCACGCTGCCGTTGATTGAGGTCACGATACCCAACGGAAGGTCCAGTTCATTGAGGACCGGGCCCTGCTCGATATGAACTTCCACAAAACCCAGGTAGTCGTCTGGAAGGCGCCGCAGTTTGGGAATGTCGTCAAGGCACAGTCCGGCATGCACCATGGCCTCGCGCATCGTGACGCCATCGGCATCCTTCTGGGCTAGCCAGCTCATGTCGAAGTGGCCGGTCAGCGCGCCCGAGCCGAGGAACGCCGCCTTGTAGCGCTGGCCCTCTTCCTCGGCGAAGCCGACCACCTCGAAACCGTAGGGCAGGCGCCGCCCCTGACGGTGCAGCTCGCGCACGCAGGCCATCGGCACAAAGATGCCCAGGCGCCCGTCATACTTGCCGCCGTTACGCACCGTGTCATAGTGGCTGCCGGTCAGCAGGCGCTTGGCGTTCGGGTCGCTGCCATGGTAGATACCGACCACGTTGCCGACCGCGTCAATCGATACCTCGTCGAAACCGCAGTCCTCGCGCATCCAGTGCGACAGGCGCTGCGCGCAGGCGCGATGCGCGTCGGTCAGGTAGGTCACCGTCAGCTCGCCGCGCTCGGCGTAGCCGGGGTCGCTGTTCGTGGCCAGCCGTTCGGCCCAGTCCCACACCAGGTTGCCGAGTTCGGGCGTGTGGCCGAACTTGTCCTCGAGGCGGATCTCGGCGATGCGATGGGTGTTACGCAGGCCCTCGGCGAGTTCGAAGTCCGGGTGGTTGTCCAGCCGCCGCTCGAAGGTCGCGATGATCTCGGCCTTGGCCAGGCCCAGCCCGCGCGGCCCGCGCACCGCGAGGACGAACGGGAAGCCGAACTTGGCGTTGTAGTCGGCGTTGAGCTGCTGGATCTTCGCGAACTCCTCGGGGCTGCAGTCGGTCAGGCTGGCCTTGCTCTGCTCGTTTGTCGACTCGGCCGTGAGCGTCTTGGCGACCATCGCCTTGCCGGCAAGTTCGGGGTGGGCACGGATCAGCGCGAGCTGCGCGTCGCGGCCGGCCTGCGCCAGCACCTGGGCCATGGCGTGCTTGAGCTGGGGCAGCGACCGAAACGGGCGCGCTTCGAGCGCCTGTTCGGCGATCCAGGGGGAATGCTCGTACAGGCCGTCGAGCATCTGTGCGGCCTCGCCCTGCGGGGCTGCGTTGAGCTGTTGGAGTGTGATGGCCACGGTCATCCTTGGTACGGGTGAATTTTTTTCCAGTGCCGCGCAATGTCGATGCGGCGGCANNACCCAGACGCGGTCGTGTTTCGCGATGTGGTCGAGAAAACGCTGCAGCGCCACGATGCGCCCGGGCCGACCGAGCATGCGGCAGTGCATGCCGATGCTCAGCATCTTTGGCCGGTCCTCACCATCCGGGTCGCCCTCGGCGTAGAGGGCATCGAAGCTGTCCTTCATGTACTGGTAGAACGGGTCGGCGTGCGAGTAGCCCTGGGGCAGCGCGAAACGCATGTCATTGCAGTCGAGCGTGTAGGGCACGATGAGCTGGGGCA
>PKWQ01000391.1:0-2639 GCA_003133265.1 Acetobacteraceae bacterium | reverse complement strand
GGGCTGTCGCGCCCGGTGTACCAGCCAAGAGGCCGCTCGCCCGCGCGCGAGCCGTATTCGTAGATGCCCTCCATGCTCAGATGGCGCTCCGGGTAACTGGCCGGATTGAACAATTCGGAGAGGAACTGTTCCGATCCCGCGTCGCCGTGCATGACAGCGCTCTCGCCGCCTTCTTCATAGTTGAGCACGAATTGCACGGCGATACGCGCGTTGCCAGGCCATTGCGCATGCGGCGGGTTGCGACCGTAGCCAACCAGGTCACGCGGGTAGGGTAGGGTGCTGTCGTAGGTGTTCATGATCATGAGTCAGGACAAAGCCATGGAAATGTCGTTCGTCGGTACCTTGCGGTCGAAGGTCAGGTTCTCTTCGACATGCAGTAGGTGGTCGTTCATCAGGCGCACAGCGCGCTCCTCATCTCGCGCGGCCAGCGCCCTGGCGATCTCGACGTGTTCGTCGTTCGAGTGTTCGGCGGCGCTCGTGCTCTGGTACATCAGCGTGATCAGTGCACAGCGCGAAATCAGCTCTCCGAGTATCTGTGCCAGTACCTGGTTGCCCATGAGCGCGGCCATGCGTACGTGGAAGTCGCCCAGCAATGCGGTGCGGCCCGCCACATCTTCCTGCTCGACCGCCGCTTTTTCCTGGGCTACGTGTTCCTTGAGTGCCCTGATCTTGGCCGGCGTCACGTCGCGGACAAAGGCGCGCGTCATCTCCGCCTCGAGCATGCGGCGCACGGCAAAAACCTGTTTGGCCTCGGCTACCGAAGGCGCGGCGACAAACGCACCGCGGGCCGGCTCCAGCCGGATCAGCCGGTTTTGCGACAGCTGGAACAGAGCCTGGCGCACCAGCGTGCGCGACACGCCGAAGTGGTCAGCGAGTTTCTGCTCGGCCAGCTTGGCGCCTGGCTGCAGGCGGTGCTCCACGATGGCCCGGGTCAGCGCCTTGACGATAAAGCTGGTGGTCGACGTTTCCATGCGGCCATGATAGCTTGAATTTAAAAAGTGTATACACTTCTGCCGACCAATCTTGGCACTTTGCAGTCTGACCCTCACTGATCAGGAATACACCATGGGCTTGAGCACACACGTACTGGACACCATGCATGGCAGCCCCGCAGCGGGCATGGCCGTGGCGCTATTCACGACCAGTGGCGATACGGCCACGCTGGTCAAAAAGTTTGTACTCAACAGCGATGGGCGCAGCGACGGCCCGCTGTATGACAACACCAGCCTTAAAGTGGGCACTTACCGCCTGGTGTTTGATGTGGCGGGCTACTTCAAGGCACGTGGTGTGGCGTTGCCCGAGCCGAACTTTCTGGGCAAGGTGAGCCTGGACTTCGGCATTGCCCATACCGACCAGCACTACCATGTGCCGCTGCTGGTCAGCCCGTGGAGCTACTCGACCTATCGCGGCTCCTGAGCCTCTCATGGGTTGGCTGATTGATGGCAAATCGTTCTGACAGAACGGATCAGGTTTGAGCCAGACGCGTTCTTGTTTCGATGCATACTTTGCCTGAAATTGGGGGTTAAAGCCGCGCACCTGCGGATTTAAAGGTATCGGCTTGTGAATACGGCAGATAAATTTCTCGCACGGTTGGCTAACGACAACGCCGTCGTCATCAGCGTGGCGTCAACGCAAGGCTCCGTGCCCAGAGAGCAGGGCACCTGGATGGCGGTGTTTGCCAGCGATGCCGTGGGCACCATTGGTGGCGGCAATCTCGAATACCAGGCCATGGCCGAAGCCCGCGCGCGGCTGCGTGGCCTGCCCGGCGCCTCGGGCGAGGCGCTGCTGTGCTACCCGCTGGGGCCGAGCCTGGGGCAATGCTGCGGTGGTGTCGTGCATCTGCGGTTTGAATGCGTGACGGCAGCCGATATTGCGGCGCTCAAGACGCGACTGAGCGCACGCTTGCAACCTGTCGCCCTGTTCGGCGGCGGTCACGTGGGCAGCGCACTGGCCCAGGTGCTGGCGCTACTGCCTTTCTCGGTGACGTGGATTGACAGCCGCGACAGCATATTTCCCGACACAGTGCCGTCCAGCATCCTCTGTGAATACTCTGACCCGGTACAGGCTGCCGTGAACGATCTGGCGCCAGGCGCCTGCGTGCTGATCATGAGTTTCAGCCATGCACAAGACCTCGACATCGTGGCGGCCTGCCTCAAACGGCAGCGCGAAAAGTCCGATCTGCCCTACATCGGCCTGATTGGCAGCAAAACCAAATGGGCCACGTTCCGCCACCGGCTTGAGGCCCGCGGCTTCACCGAAGAGGAACTGGCCCGCATCACCTGCCCGATCGGCGTGTCCGGCATCACCGGCAAGGAGCCAGAGGTGATTGCCGTGGCGGTCGCGGCGCAGTTGCTGCAAGCCAGGAACTAGGGTTTCCCCGATCGATCACCGGACGATGGCGCTGGAATGAATGTCAAAAATTGTATACACTTTGGTCGACAGGTCGCAGCGGAGCTGGGCAACATCATCGTTCCCTTGTTCGTGGCCAACGTCTGCTCAGAGCGCCCGCAGTGGAGAGCAGGCTGGAATCAGGCGGTGCCATCAACCTGCACCGCAAAGGTTAAGCAACATGGAAAGTTATTTTCTCGACTGGGCCAACCTGCTGCTGCGCTGGGTTCACGTCATCACCGCCATCGCCT
>PKWQ01000360.1 GCA_003133265.1 Acetobacteraceae bacterium | reverse complement strand
CGCGCTGCGCGATGCGATCGAGCGCGCGGCGGTGGCGGCCGGCGCCGTCGTGCTCGCCGCCGAGGCGCCGCGTCTGGCGAACACCACCTGCCTGGCTTTGCCCGGCGTGCGCGCGGACGCGCAGGTGATCGCGCTCGATCTGGAGGGGATCGCGATCAGCGCCGGCGCCGCCTGTTCCTCGGGCAAGGTGGCGGAAAGCCATGTGCTGGCGGCGATGGGGTTCGGCGCCCTGGCGTCGCAGGCGATCCGCGTGTCCTTGCCGTGGAACGCCACCGAGGCCGACGCGGCCGCGTTCGGTCCGGCCTATGCGCGCATGGCGGAGCGGCTGTCGGCCATGTTGGCCCTTCCCCCGCGCGCCGCTTGATCCCACATTCGCGCCATGAGCATCGCCGCCCCGCCCCAAATCGCCCCACCCAGGCCGAATAGCCCGATCTACCTGGACAACCAGGCCACCACCCGCTGCGATCCACGCGTGCTGGCGGTGATGCTGCCCTATTTCACCGAGCAGTATGGCAACCCGCACAGCGTCGAGCACGTCATGGGCCTGACCGCCGAGGCGGCGGTGGAAGCGGCGCGCGAGCAGGTCGCGGCACTGATCGGCGCGGAAGCGCGCGAGGTGGTGTTCACCTCCGGCGCCACCGAAAGCAACAACATCGCCATCAAGGGCGCCGCCCGTTTTGCCCATTCCATGGGTGATGAGCGAAGACGCATCGTCACCGTGGCCACCGAGCACAAATGCGTCCTGGAATCGGTCGCCGACCTCGCCGCCGAGGGCTTCGAGCCGGTGCTGCTGCCGGTGGGCGCCGATGGGCTGCTGGACCCGGAGGTGCTGCGCGCCGCGCTGGCCGAGCCGACGCTGCTGGTCAGCGTGATGGCGGTGAACAACGAAACCGGCGTGGTGCAGGACATCCCTGCCCTCGCCGCCATCGCCAAGCAGGCGGGCGCGCTGTTTCACACCGACGCGGCGCAGGCGGTGGGCAAGATCCGGCTGGATGTGACCGGCTGGAAGGTCGATCTGCTGTCGCTGAGCGGGCACAAGATCTACGGCCCGAAGGGCGTCGGCGCGCTGTTCGTGCGCCGCCGGCCGAGGGTGCGCCTGACGCCGCTGTTCTCCGGTGGCGGGCAGGAGCGCGGCCTGCGCTCGGGCACGCTGGCCCCGCCGCTGGTTGTCGGCCTGGGCGAAGCCTGCCGGCTGGCCGGACTGGAGATGGACGAGGAACGCGCGCGGCTGGCCGGGCTGCGCGCCCGGCTGCTGGAGCGGCTGCGCGCCGGAGTGCCGGAGGTCGCCGTCAATGGCAGCATGGATTACCGCGTGCCCGGCAACCTGAACCTGACCTTCCCGGCCGCCACCGCCCAGCAGCTGATGGCGGCGAACCCGGAATTGTACGTCTCCACCGGTTCGGCCTGCTCCTCGGCCGAGATCGAGCCGTCCTATGTGCTGCGCGCGCTCGGCCTGACCGACGAGCAGGCGGCGCGCAGCTTGCGTATCGGGATCGGACGCTTTACCTCCGCCGCCGAAATCGATTACGCCGCCGCCGCGCTGGCCGCGGCCGGCGCCCACGCGTCGGCCGAAGCCTGAACGGAAGAATCCTGCCCATGCCCAAGATGATCTTTGTCGAACCCGACGGCACCCGCCGCGAGGTCGATGCCCCGGTTGGCCTGTCGGTGCTGGAGGTCGCGCACAAGCACGGCGTCGATATCGAGGGCGCGTGCGAGGGCTCGCTGGCCTGCTCCACCTGCCATGTGATCGTCGATCCCGCCTGGATTGGCAAGCTCACCCCGCCCACCGAGGACGAGGAGGACATGCTCGACCTCGCCTTCGGGCTGGAGGAGACCTCCCGCCTCGGCTGCCAGATCGTCATCAGCGAGGCGCTGGACGGGCTGGTGGTCCGGCTGCCGCCGGGCAGCCGCAACGCGCTGCTCGACTAGCGGGGACGCAGGATGCGCGTGGTCGTCGCGATGTCGGGTGGCGTGGACAGTTCGGTGGTGGCCGGACTGCTGCACGGCGCCGGGCACGAGGTGATCGGCGTCACGCTGCAACTCTACGATCATGGCTTGGCGAGCGGGGGCGTGGCGAGCGGGCGCAAGGGCGCCTGCTGCGCCGGGCAGGACATCCATGACGCGCGCCGCGTGGCCGATAGGCTGGGCATCGCGCATTACGTGATCGACGCCGAGGCGCGCTTCGCCAAGGCGGTGATCGCCGATTTCGCCGACAGCTATGCCGCCGGCGAGACCCCGGTGCCCTGCGTGCGCTGCAACCAGACGGTGAAGTTCACCGACCTGACGGCGCTGGCGCGCGGGCTGGGGGCGGAGCGGCTGGCGACCGGGCATTATGTGCGTCGGATCGACGGCCCGGCCGGCCCGGAGTTGCATCGCGCGGTGGACGCAAGGCGCGACCAGAGCTGGTTCCTGTTCGCCACCACACCCGATCAACTGGCGTTCTCGCTGTTCCCGCTCGGCGGGATGGCGGACAAGGCCGCGGTGCGGGCCGAGGCCGCGCGGCTCGGCCTCGAGGTGGCGGAGAAGCCGGACAGCCAGGACATCTGCTTTGTTCCCGTCGGCAGCTATGCCGACATCGTCGGCCGGCTGCGCCCGGACGCGCTGGAGCCCGGCGAGATCGTCGCCAGCGACGGCCGGGTACTGGGCCAGCATGCCGGGATCGCGCGCTACACGGTCGGGCAGACCAAGCGGCTCGGTCCGGCGGCGATGGATGGCGCGCAGCGTCAGGTGGTGCTGGCCACCGACCCGGGCAGCCGGCGCATCGTGGTCGGCCCGCGACGGGAGGGAACCAGCGAGCTGGCGCTGGCGGAAATGAATTGGCTGGTTCCGCCGTTCGCAATGCCGGTTGAATGCCAGGTGAAGCTGCGCGCCGGCGACACGCCGCGCGCGGCGAGGGTGGTGGCGACGCCGTGGGGTGCCACGGTACATTTGGCCGCCCCGGCGCTGCCCGCGCCGGGTCAGGCCTGCGTTTTCTACGACGGCGAGCGGGTGCTGGGCGGCGGCTTCATCCGCCGGCCCGGCTGGGCGGTTGACGGCGTGGCAGTGGCGGGGCTATCTCCCCCGCCTCCTGGGGCGGATGGCGGCGTAGCTCAGCGGTAGAGCAGGGGACTCATAAGCCCTTGGTCNNGCGGGGCCGAACCGAAGCGGGGATAGATGTCCGATCAGGCCTCGATCGCGGCCGTTGCCGGATACTGGAGCCGCCGCGCCGGCGCAGCGTGCGTCGAGCCCGAAACGCGCGCGCGGTTCGAGGCGCTGGACCGCCAGCGTCAAGCATTGGCGCCGCATATCCAGGCATTTGCCGATTTTCCCCGCTGGACCGACAGGCGCGTGCTGGAGATCGGCTGCGGCCTGGGCGAGGACGCGGCCGGCTTCGTCCGCGCCGGGGCGGAATACACCGGTATCGACGTGTCGCTGGCCAGCGTGAAGGTCGCGCGCCGGCGGCTGGCGGCGTACGGGCTGGATGCCAACATCGTGCATGGCGACGCCGAGCGGCTGGGCGAGCATGTGCGCCACGCCTCGTTCGACCTCGTCTACGCCTTCGACGTGCTGCACCACACGCCGAACCCGGACGAGGCGATCCGTCAGGCACGCCGCGCCATTCGCCCGGACGGCGAGTTCCGGCTGATGCTGCACGCCAGCGAATCCTGGCCCGATGCGATGATCGAGGCCGGGTTCGAGCAACCGGAAACCGACCCGGACTGTCCGGTGGCGCGGAGCTATTCCAGGGCGGAAGCGCGGGCGCTGCTGCGGGCCAACGATTTCTCGGCGATCGCGATCACCCAGGACCATATTTTCCCCTACCAGCCGGACGCCTTCGCGCGCGGCGAGAAAATCCTGCTGCCCTGGTTCGCTGCCATGCCGCCGGGGATGTTCCGCGCGCTGGAGCGCCGGTTCGGCCGGCATATGCTGATCGTCGCCAAACCGGCCTGAGGCTCTGTTGGCGCGTCAGTCCGGTTCGCTCAATCCGGCCAGCGCGGCGCGATAGGCGTCGGCCACCTCCTTGCCGAAGCAGGCGAAGATCACCCTGCTGATCGCCGGCCGCCCGGCGAGTTCCGCCGCGACGGTGCCGATGGCGATGCGGGCGGCGTCCGGGATCGGGTAGCCATAGACGCCGCAGCTGATCGCCGGGAAGGCGATGCTGCGCAGCCCATGCAGATCGGCGAGCTTCAGGCTTTCGATGTAGCAACTGGCGAGCAACGCCGGCTCGCCGCGCATCCCGCCATGCCAGACCGGTCCGACGGTGTGGATCACATACCGCGCCGGCAGGCGGTGGCCGCCGGTGATGCGCGCCTCTCCGGTGGGACAGCCGCCGAGCGCGCGGCATTCGGCCAGCAGGCCTGGCCCCGCCGCCCGGTGGATCGCCCCGTCCACGCCGCCGCCGCCCAGCAGCGATTGGTTCGCCGCGTTGACGATGGCGTCGACCGCGAGGCGGGTGATGTCGGTCTCCATGACGCTCAGACGTTCCCGGACAGCCATGTCAGGTCCATCTCCGTAAGCAGCGGATCATTGATCTGCCGCAGGCTATCACAGCGAGAGCCTGCGCCTCACCCGTTGTAACTGGCGAGGGGTCCGGTATGCTTGCTCGCCAAGGGCGGCGGCGGACCGACGGGGCGGCAACAGGCCGGTCAGGGCGGTGTGACGCCGGGCAACATGCAACTCTGGTCATACCAGATAAAATGAAACGGGAGGATGTCCTGATGCTGAAGCATTTGGCGAAGCTGGGGTTGTTCGCGGCCATGCTGCTGGCCTCGGCCGGCGCGCGGGCCGAGACCATCACCGTCACCCATTGGGGCTCGGCGTTCTACGGCGCGCCCTATGCCGTGGCGATGGAGAAAGGCTTCTTCAAGAAGCACGGCGTGGATGTCACCGGCATTCTCACATCCCAGGGCGGCGGCACCTCGGTGCGCAACACGCTGGCCGGTGACCTGCCGTTCGGCGAGGTGGCATTGTCCGCGGCGGTGGAGGCGATCAACAACGGCGTTCCGCTGGTCATCATCGGCGGCGGCGTGCAAAGCGTGGCCGACATCCTCTGGATGGCCAAGAAGGGCTCGCCGCTGCACAGCATCAACGATCTGGTGGGCAAGAGCGTCGGCTACACCGCGCCCGGCTCGGTCACCAACATGCTGATCCTGATGGCGTTCAAGGCCAAGGGCATCGACCCGAAATCGGTCAAGCTGGTGCCCGCCGGCGGCATCGGCGCCAACGTGTCCGCCGTGGTGAACGGCGCCATCGACGCCGGCATGTCCGGCGAGCCGGTCTGGGCGGAGAACGAGGACAAGCTGCAGCCGGTGTTCTGGACCAAGGACGTGCTGCCGCCGAACATGATGCAGACGGTCAGCGTCACCACCGCCGAATTCGCCAAGGACGGCGCGGCCAAGCTGCGCGGCATCATCGCGGGCCGCCGCGAGGGCGTCGACTACATCATGGCGCACCCGGACGAATCCGCGGAAATCACCGCGAAGGCCTTCAATGGCGATCCCGCGCTGTACAAGAAGGTGTTCGCCCGTTTCGTCACCAACCATTACTGGTCCGACGGGCGGCTGGACTACGATGCGATGAACCGCATGGCCGAGGGCCTGCAGATCGTCGGCAAGCAGAAAGGCCCGGTCGACTGGAGCAAGATCGTGGACACCGCGTTCCTGCCGGCCGATCTCAGCAAGTGATGCCGGATACCGGGCGGGCGGCGGGCGCGCACGCCTCGCTGCGCGCCGTCACCCGCGTCTATTCCGGCGCGCGCCCGGTACACGCGCTCGGGCCGCTCGATCTGGACATCGCGCGCGGCGAGTTCTTCTCGGTGGTCGGCCCCTCCGGCTGCGGCAAGTCCACCATGCTGCGCTCCATCAACCGGATGCACG
>PKWQ01000072.1 GCA_003133265.1 Acetobacteraceae bacterium | reverse complement strand
GTAATCGTCTTCGGTGTCAGCTTCTGCAGCCGGGCACCCAGCAGGTAATGTTCCCGCCATGCCTCCGGTTGGAATGCAAGCAGTGCCTGTCCGGCAGCTGAACAATATAGCGGCCGCGTGGTCCCGGCGGGGACGACGTAACGGACGAACTGCGGGCTATCGAGACATTCGACATAGGTGACGAGCTGCGCCTCGCGATCGATCGCAGTCAGTAGGACGGTCTCTTTCGTCTCCGTCCACAGTTCCTGCATGAAGGCGCGAATCAGCGGCGAGGACTGGCGCGCCCGCAGCAGCGTCTCGGCAAACACAAAGACGGTCGGTCCCAAGCGGTACCGGCCCGCTTCATGCAGCAGATGGCCGGTGGCGGTAAGCGGCTTCAGCATGGTCAGCAAGCTGCTCTTTGGCGATTCGAGCGCGATGCTGAGTTCAGCGAGCGTGAGGCCATCGGACGCTCTGGCGATCGCCTCGAACAATCCAAGCAGCCGCACGAGCGAGCGTGGCGAGTCTGGTCCTGGTTTAGTCGTTTTGCGGGCTTTTGCGCTTGGTGCTCGGGGCATTCGTTTCCTGCCTATGACCGCGTGATCGGCTCATCGAGCCGGATGAACGTGCCCCGGCCGCTCGCGACAAGGCGGTTGTCGCAGTCAAAGACCCGGGATTCAGCAGTCGAAAGCGTCCGGCCGATCCGCACCGGCGTACCCGTGATCTTGAATGCGCCACGCCGCGCCATGCCATGATAATCCACTCGCAGATCGATCGTAGCCGCCATGCTGCCGATTGCCGCGATCACCGCATAGATCGCGGCGGTGTCGACCAGCGTCGCCAGGATGCCGCCATGCACGGCCCCGCGGGCGACATTGCCGAGGAATTCGTCGCGCCAATCGCACCGGAACTCGACACCGTCCTGGTTCGCCGCCGTCAGCTGGGTGCCGAGCCACATCGCGAACGGGTTCGTCTC
Organism: Acetobacteraceae bacterium; assembly: GCA_003133265.1. Classification (GTDB taxonomy): domain Bacteria; phylum Pseudomonadota; class Alphaproteobacteria; order Acetobacterales; family Acetobacteraceae; genus PALSA-911. The sequence continues at coordinate 12,255 of PKWQ01000072.1, read as the reverse complement.
CAGCCGGCGTTGCAGCGTCGCGAGATCGGGTTGGACAAAAGTGTGCATCTTTGGGCGATCAATCCCCCCGCGCCCTGGCGATTTCCTCGGCACTCAGACCGGCTTCCAGCAGCACGCTTTCCGTGTGCTCGCCCAGGGTCGGCGGCAGGCTGCGGATAGAGGTTGGCGTTCCGTCGAACTCGACTGGCATCGCCATCATCGTCATCGCGCCCTCGGTGGGATGCTCCACCGGTTGGAAGAAACCGGTTTCGGCCAGGTACTCGTCGTCCAGAAGATCCTGGATCGTGTTGACCGGACCATTCACGATATCCGCTTCGTCCAGGATCGTAACCCACTCGGCCGTCGTGCGTTCCGTCATCGCCTCGGTCAGCACGCCATAGACGGCATCGATGTTCTTCGAGCGGGCACTCAGCGTGGCGAAGCGCGGGTCCTCGATCAGTGCCGGCCGGCCGATCGCCACATAAAGCCGCCGCCATTGGTCGTCGGTGACGGCCATCAGGCAAATGTAGCCGTCCTTGGTCGCGTATGGACGGCGATGCGGCGACGTCACCCGGCTGTAGCCGAGGCCCAGCGACGGATCGCGTAATGTGGCGCCCCACAGATGCTCGATCAGGTTGAATGCCAGCATGGTTTCCATCATCGGCACATGCACCTGCTGGCCCTTGCCGGTGTTGCTGCGCGCGTAGAGCGCCATCGAAATAGCCGAGGCGAGCGTGTATCCGGTGAACTTGTCGGCGATCACCGTGGGGTAGTAACGCGGCGCGCCATCCGGTCCGGCGTTGATCGCGGCGATCCCCGACAGACCCTGCACCACGTCGTCGAAGGCGCCCCGGTCGCGATAGCGGCTGTTGCGCCGGAAACCGGTCGCTGATGCATAGATGATGCGCGGGTTCAATGCCGCGACGGCTTCATAGCCGAAACCCAGCCGTTCGATCGCGCCGATACGCATGCTGTGGACGAACACGTCGGCGGTTTCAAGCAGGCGGCGCAGCGCCGCCTTGCCCTCCGGCCGCTTCAAATCCAGCAGCACGCTGCGCTTGTTGCGGTTCACATTGAGGAAATACGTGCCCATGTCGTGCGTCCGGCACGGGCCGAGCTTGCGCATCGGATCGCCGCCCGGCGCCTCTATCTTGATCACGTCCGCGCCGGCATCCCCCAACACCTGGGTCGCCAACGGCCCCAGCACGTTGATCGTCAGGTCGATGACGCGGACGCCGGCGAGCGGTCCGCTCATGCGCCGGTGCCTTTGGCTTTCACCATGCGCAGCGGGTTGTAGGTGATCACCACCGTACCATCCTGCTTCCTGACGCGGTTGAACGTGCGTACGATGCCGCGGTTCGGCCGGCTGGCGCTGCGGCGGCTTTCGATGACCTCGCATTCGACATGGATCGTATCGCCGGCGAAGGTCGGCGCCTTCACGTCGAGTTCCATGTTCAGGAAGGCGAAGCCAGTGTGCTGCATCGAGGCATGAATCAGCAGCCCCTCGGCGAAGGAATACACCATCGCGCCCGGCACCACCCGTTGCTTGATGTCGCTTTCGTTCTTGAGGAACTCGGTGTTGGAGAACAGCACCTCGGTCATGCCGGTCACGCCGATGAAGTTCACCAGGTCGGCCTCAGTCAGGGTGCGGCCGATGGTGCGGAATTTCCGCCCGACCGGCAGGTCTTCGAAATACTGGCCGAGGCCAAGGACTTCGTAGCCGTCAATTTCCACCATCAGACTTTCCTCTTCGTGCTGCCCAGTATGGTGCGGGCGATGATGTTGCGTTGGATCTGGTTGGTGCCTTCGATGATCTGCAGCACCTTGGCGTCGCGGAAATACCGGTTGATCGGGTATTCGTTGGAAATGCCTGCCGCGCCAAAAAGCTGCACCGCGTCGGTCGCAACCTTCATCGCCGTGTCGGAGGCGAAGCATTTGGCCACCGCCGCGGCGCGGGCCATTTCCGGGCCTTTTGCGCCCGCATCGATCATGGCGGCGGCGCGGTAGGTCAGCAGCCGGGCGGCATCGACGCCGATGGCCATATCGGCGAGCATCCAGCGAACACCCTGGAAGTCGCTGACCGACTGCCCGAAGGCCTGGCGGTTGGAAACAAACTCGGCGGCCAAATCCATCGCGCCCTGCGCCAAGCCGACGCCCCGCGCGGCGATCAGCGGGCGGGAGGCGTTCAGCGCTTCCATCACATTCTTGAAGCCCTCGCCCTCGCGGCCAAGCATGTTCTCCGGCGGGATATAGACGTTGTCGAAGAACAACGCGGAGGATGGCACGCCGCGCGCGCCCAGCTTGTCTTCCTTGCGTCCGATCTCGAACCCCTTCATGCCGCGATCGACGATGAAGAAATTGATGGCGCCGCGCTCCTCCTCGCCGCTGCGGGCGGCGACCAGGATGAAGTCGGAGACAGCGGCGTTGGTACACCAGATCTTGTTGCCGCTGAGGCGATAGCCGGCGCCGTCGCGCTTCGCACGGGTGCGGATGCCGCTGACATCCGATCCGCTCTGCGGTTCGGTCAATGAAAAGCCCGCGCGCAACGTGCCGTTGGCCAAGCCGGGGAGAAGGCGCTGCTTCTGCTCCTCGGTGCCGCCGGCGAGGATGCCGCCGATCGGGGTCCATTGCACCAGCAGCAGATAGGCGGTGTTGTAGCAGACCCGGCCGAGTTCCTCGATTGCCACGCAGGACGACAGCAGGCTGTTCGATCCGCCATATTCGCCAGGAAAGGGCAGGGTCAGCAGCCCGAGCTCGCGCAGTAGGTCGAACATGTCCTGCGGGTATTCGGCGGTGCGGTCGATTTCGGCGGCCCGCTTGGCCACCCGCTCGGTGGCGACGCGCCGTACCAGGTCCTGGACCGCGCGCTGGTCCTCGCCAAGCGAGAAGCTGCTGCCTCCTGACACGTCTATTTCTCCCACATTGTCCGAATTGCGTTCAGTATATTGAACGAACGTCGAATCCTTCGTCAAGGCGTCGGCTGTAATCGATCCGGAGACGGCCATTGACATCAATCACCCCGGCATTCGACATTCAGAATGATAAACAGAAAAATCGCGCGTCGCAAAAATGACGGCCCATGGGAAGGCAACTGAAGAACGGTTCCGCGAGCCACCATAAGTCGTTGCCACGGAAGCGGTCCAGGCCGGCGGCCGTCGATTCATGCAAGAAGGAATATCACGCATGGGGCCACTCTCCGGATTGAAAGTCATCGAGTTGGCCGGCATCGGGCCGGGACCGATGTGCGCGATGCTGCTTGCCGATCTCGGCGCCACCGTGCTGCGCATCGACCGGCCGACGCCGTCCGGCCTGGGCGTGCCGCGCCCGCTGAAATACGACCTGCTGCTGCGCAACCGTCCGGTCCTGGCGCTCGACCTGAAGCAGGAATCCGCGGTCGAGCTGGTGCTGCGACTGCTGGAAAAATCCGACGCGCTGATCGAAGGCTTCCGCCCCGGCGTGACGGAACGCCTGGGGCTGGGGCCGGATGCCTGTTTCGCTCGCAACAAACGGCTGGTGTACGGCCGCATGACGGGATGGGGACAGGATGGCCCGCTGGCGCAGGCGGCGGCGCACGACCTGAACTACATTGCCCTTGTCGGTGCGCTGCACGCCATCGGCCGCCAGGGCCAGCCGCCGACGCCACCGCTCAATCTGGTCGGCGATTTCGGCGGCGGCGCGCTGTATCTCGCGTTCGGGATCATGTGCGCGCTGTTCGAGGCCGGTCGCTCCGGCAAGGGCCAGGTTGTCGATGCCGCTATCGTCGACGGCACCGCATCGCTGATGACGAGCTTCTTCGGAACATATGGCGCCGGCCTGACGACCGACGCGCGCGGCACCAACGCCACCGACTCTGGCTCGCATTTCTACGACGTCTATGAATGCGCCGATGGCAAGTTCGTGTCGCTGGCACCGATCGAGGCAAAATTCCACGCGGAATTGCTGCAGCGACTGGAGATCGATCCGGCCAGTGTGCCGAAACAGTGGGACAAGGCCGGCTGGCCACGGATGAAGGCGCTGCTGGCCGAGCGGTTTCGCACCCGCACGCGCGACGCATGGAGCGCCTTGCTGGAAGGTACCGATGCCTGTTTCGCGCCCGTGTTGTCCCCGGCCGAGGCACCCAGCCATCCGCATATCGCCGCACGCGGCACGTTCATCGAAATCGACGGCGTCGTGCAGCCGGCGCCGGCGCCGCGCTTCAGCCGCTCGGTGCCCGAAACGCCGAAGCCGCCGCGTCCGGCCGAGACGGAATCCGTCGAGGCGATCCTGGCGCCCTGGCTCGATGCCGCGGAAATCGCCGCCGCACGCGCGGCGGGCATTATCGCCGCTGACAACCCGAACATAAAAGTCGGACCTTGACCGGTGGTCTAAGAACGAACGATCATTCGCCGAATTATCGCGCATACTGCGCCGGCGGAACTCGCAAGCGGAGGGAACGGATAATGCGGATCGACAGGAGAGGGTTACTCGCGGGCGTCGGCGGCGCGCTGCTTGTGACCGGCGCCACGAGGGCTCCGGCGGCGAAGGAGCCGATCCGGATCGGCGTTCCTACGCCCTTGACGGGCCCCTATGCGGATGTCGGCAACCAGGCGAAGCGTGGCGTGGTGTTTGCGGTCGACGAGGCCAATGCCGCCGGCGGCGTCGATGGCCGCATGGTCGAGGTACGTTTTCTCGATACCGAGGCGAAAGCCGATTTGGCGCGTAAGCAGGCCGAGAAGCTGGCGCTCGACGGCTTCAATATCCTCGTCGCGACGCAGACCTCGGGCGAAAGCCTCGCCATTGGTCCGATGCTGGCGCGCTGGGATGCGATGTATGTGTCCACCATCGCGAAGGCGAACGACATCACCGGCAAGGCGTGCAATCCCCGCATGTTCCGCGTGAACCATCCCGACTACTCCGATGCCGCGGTGTTGAAGCCGTGGCTCACGAGTCGCAACGAGGCGAAGTGGGGGATCGTGGCAGCCGATTCCGCCTGGGGGCGCGATTCCGGCGCCAGCTTCCGCCGCACCGCGGAGGCCGGCGGCAAGACGATCGTCTCGGAAGACTACCCGCCCTTCGGGAGCAACGACTACGCGCCGTATATTCAGAAGGTCAAGGAATCCGGCGCGCACGGCCTTTGGGTCGCGCTATCTGGCAGCGACGCCATCAATTTCGCCCGGCAGGCGAAGCAGTTCGGGCTGCTCGACCTGATCGTCACCGCCGGCGTCAGTTTCGTCACCGACAACACGGTCAAGGCGATGGGGGATCTGTCGAAGGGGATCTGGGGGATCATCAATTACAGTTCGACCCTGGACACGCCGGAGAACAAGAAGTTCGTCGCCGACTGGGCCAAGGCATATCCTGGCACCACCCCGTCGAATTTCGAGGGGGAGAGCTATGTCGGTATGCAGGTGATCTTCCAGTCCGTGCGGAAGGCAGGCAGCATCAAGCCGCTGGATGTGTGCCGCGCCATGGAAGGAGCCACGTTCGATACCGTCGAGGGCCGTCGCCTGATGCGCAAGGAAGACCATCAGCTTGTGGTGCCCGGCTTCTTCGGACAGGTTGGCATGGTGGATGGCGTGCTCAAGCCGATCATCACCATGTCGGTGCCGGCCGAGCAGGCGATGCCGGGGCCGGACACGGCCTGCAAGCTGCCGGCCTAGCCAGCAAAAACCGGAAGAGGAACCGACATGCGACATCTTCCCAATCGTCCGGGGATCGGACGGCGCGCCGCGATGCGCGGCACCGCCGGCATCGCGCTTGCCGCTGGACTGGGCGTTCCCGGGGCCGCGCGCGCCCAGGCCAAACCGTCGCTGACGGTGGCGTTGGGCTCCGATGTGGTCAGCCTGGACCCGGACCGCATTCCCGGCGGCAACGAATACCTGTTCATGGCCAATGTCTTCGAGGGGCTTTATGGCCACGACGAGAACGGCAAGCTGACGCCGATCCTCGCCGAGGCGGTGACGCCGAGCGCCGATGGGCTTGCGTATGATTTCACGCTGCGCGCGGGCGCCAAGTTCCATAACGGCGATCCCGTCACCGCCGAGGACGTGCGCTTCAGCTGGCAGCGCGCGGCGGCGCCGGAGACGCACAATCCGCGCGCCGCCATCCTGGTCGCCAACATCGCCGACGTCATCGTGCAGGACGACCGCCATTGCCGCGTGACGCTGAAGCGGCGCGATGCCTCGTTCATGGAGAATCTCGGCGAGTTCTTCTACATCAAGCCGAAGAAGTATCTCCAGGCCGTGGGCGACGAGGCCTTCGCGAAACAGCCGGTCGGCAGCGGGCCGTTCGCGTTCGTGGATCGGCGGGTGAAATCCTTCATTAAGCTGCGCGGCTTCGATGGCCATTGGGGGCGCGTGCCGAAGGTCGGCGAGGTGATGATGAAGATCGTCCCGGACGACCAGTCGCGCGCGGCGCAGATCCAGACCGGCGAAGCCGATATCGTCTGCAACGTGCCGCCGGCGCTGGTCATGCCGCTGCAACGGCTGCCCAACATCAAGATCCTGCGGGTATCGAGCTTTAACAACATCTTCGTGCCGATCAACGCGGTGGCGAACCCGAATCTGGCCAAGCCGGAGGTACGCCGTGCGCTGAACATGGCGATCGACAAGGCCGCACTGGTGAAGACCGTGATGTTCGGCTTCGCCACCGCGCAGGACCTGCCGTGCAACAGCGCCATCCTGGGTTGCGACGTGAAGGTCGAGCCGTACGGCTACAACCCGCAGAAGGCGCACGAGATGCTGGTCAGTGCCGGCTTCGATTTCAGCAAGCCGCTGCACTTTCTTGGGCAGGCGCCGGGGCGCGTGCCGCAATCGCGCGAGACGGTGGAAGGCATCACCTATTTCCTGAACAAGATCGGGGTGAAGACCGAGGTCACCATTCTCGATTATGGCGCCTGGATGGCGATCTATGGCGGCAAGGTCAAGGACCCACAGATCGATCTGCTCTACGCCAATTTTACAGACTACAACGCCGATCCATCCGGGCGGCTGCTGCGGGCGATCCGTAGCGGCGGGTCGTATTCCTGGTACTCGAACCCGGAGGTGGACGCGATGCTGGACCGGATGAACGATTTCGCCTCGCCGGCCGAGCGCGCGCCGTTCCTGCGCCAGCTCTTCGCCAAGCTGCACGAGGAAGCGCCGGTGATCACGCTATGGACGCTGGATTCCATCTATGCCGTGGGCAAGGGTATCAGCTGGGCGCCGACGCCGAACGTGTCCTGGCCGGTGCTCTGGAACGTCGTGAAGGCCGCCTGAGCGGAAGCGGACGATGGGGTCGTTCCTCTATCGGCGCGTCGGACAGACGCTGATCACGCTGCTGCTGCTGACCCTGCTGATCTTCATCCTCGCGCGGCTGACCGGCGATCCGACGCCGCTGATCATGCCGTCCGAGGCAACCGACGCGGATCGCGCGTTCTTCCGTGAGCACTACGGTCTCGATCGCTCGCTGCCCGAGCAGTATTTCGTGTTCCTCGGCAACATCCTGCAGGGCGATTTCGGGGTTTCCTTCCGCTACCGTGAACCCGCGCTTGGCCTGGTGTTGCAGGCGATCGGCCCGACGCTGCAATTGTCGGGCCTGTCGATGCTGGTGGCGATCGCGATCGGGGTGCCGATGGGGATCGGGGCGGCTGTCATTCCCGAAAGCTGGTTCGCGACCTCGGTGCGGTTCTATGCGAGTCTGGGGCAGGCAATGCCGAGTTTCTGGGTGGCGCTGATGCTGATCGTGCTGTTCGCCATCACGCTGCCGTGGTTTCCCTCGTCCGGCTATGGCACCGCCGCCAATTTCGTGCTGCCTGCGGTGACGCTTGGCTTCTATGCCTCCGCCTCAATCGCGCTGCTGACCTGGGCCAACATGACCGAGGCGCTGCGCAGCGATTTCGTGCAGATGCAGCGCGTGCTGGGCATTCCGCGCCGGCTGATCGTTCTGAAGCACGCGCTGCGCAACGCCGCCCTGCCGATCGTTACTTACCTCGGCCTGCAATTCGGCCTGCTGCTGAGTGGCGCGGTGGTAACCGAGCGCGTGTTCTCCTGGCCCGGCATCGGCCAGCTGGTGGTGGATGCGATCCTGAACCGCGACTATCCGCTGGTACAGGCATGCGTATTGCTGACCGCGCTGCTGTTCATCGCCATCAATCTGGCGATCGATCTGCTCTACGCGGTGCTCGATCCCAGGATACGCGCCTGATGCCGCCCGCCCGTCTGCCGATCCTGGCGATTGCCGTCTGTGTGTTGCTGATTGTGGCGGCGCTGCTGGGTGGCGTGCTCGCGCCCTATGCGGCGGATGAAGCCGATTTCGGCGCCGTGATGGTGCCGCCATACGGCCTGGAAGGCGGCACGGTCGCGCATCTGCTGGGCACCGATCAGCTCGGGCGCGACATGCTGAGCCGGTTGATCGCGGGCACCCGCATTTCCATGCTGACCGCCGGTGCGGCGGTGCTGGTGGCGGGCACGATCGGCGTGCTGCTTGGGCTGATCGCCGGTTATCTTGGGGGCCTCGTCGACGCGGCCATCATGCGGCTGGTCGATGCCTTCCTCGCGCTGCCGTTCATCCTGATGGCCTTGGCTTTGGTCGCGGCACTTGGCACCGGCGTGGGCAACATCATCCTGGTGATGATCCTGACCAACTGGGCACGCTATGCGCGGCTGGTGCGCAGCGAGGTGCTGTCGATCAAGCGCCGCGATTTCGTGCTGCTGGCGCGCGTCGCCGGCGTGCGGCCGCTGACGATCGCCATGCGCCATGTGTTGCCGAACGCGCAGACCTCCATCCTGGTGCTGGCGGTGCTGGATGTCGGACGCGCGATCATCCTGGAATCCTCGCTCTCGTTCCTCGGCCTCGGCATCCAGCCGCCGGACATGTCATGGGGGCTGATCCTGGCGCAGGGGCGGACCTACATGGGCATTGCCTGGTGGCTGACGGTTTGGCCGGGTTTGGCCATCGTGCTGGCGGTGGTCTGCTTCAACACGGTGGGCGAGCGGCTGCGGGTGAAATTCGATCCGCGTGGGGCGTTATGACGCAGCCGCTGCTGACGGTGCGCGATCTGACGGTAAGCTTCGGCCCGCAAGCCCAGCCGGTGCGCGCGGTGGCGGAGGCGAGCTTCGATCTGCACCCAGGCGAAATCCTCGGCATCGCCGGCGAGTCAGGCAGCGGCAAGACCACGCTCTGTTCGGCCCTGATCCGTACCCTGCCGCGCGCCGCTCGCGCGCAGGGAGAGGTTGTCTTCGACGGGCGCAGCCTGCTCGATCTGCCGGAACGCGAGATGCGCGGCCTGCGCGGGCGCGAGATCGGGATGGTGTTGCAGAACCCGATGACCTCGCTCGATCCGCTGTTCACCATCGGCAACCAGGTCAACGAGGTACTGCGCGAACGCGGCGCGCGGGACACGGCGGTGGAGGCGTTGCGGCGGGTGCATCTGACCGCGCCGGAACTGCGGGTGCGGCAGTATCCGCACCAGCTCAGCGGCGGCATGCGCCAGCGCGTGCTGGTGGCAATGGCGACAGCGACCGCGCCACGGCTGCTGATCGCCGACGAGCCCACCACGGCACTGGACGCCAGCATCCAGGACGAGATCTTGCTGCTGTTCCGTGAAATCCGCGATACCGCCGGCACGGCCATCATTATCGTCACCCACGACCTCGCCGCGATCCGCCGGCTGTCGGACCGGGTCATCGTGATGTATGCCGGGCGGATCGTCGAGGAAGGGCCGACGGTGCGGATATTCCATGCGCCCAGGCATCCCTACACGCGCGGCCTGCTCGCCTCGGTTCCCCGCATCGAGGACGACGAGGTGGTTCTGCAGGCCATTCCCGGCCAGGTGCCGAACCTCGCCGAACTGCCGCCGGGCTGCGCCTTCGCCGATCGCTGTCCGCTGGCGCAGGATCGTTGCCGCGCCGAGCGGCCGGGCGAAACCTCGGTGGGCGCGCGCCATCGCGTGTTCTGCTGGCAGGCGGAGCAGGGCGCATGACGCCGCCGATGGTAGAGGCGCGGGGCCTGTTCAAGCGCTTTACCCTGCCGCGCCACAGCCTGTTCGCCGCGTCGCGCACGGTGACGGCGGTGGAGGGCGTGTCCTTCGCCATTCCCGCCGGCACGACATTCGGCGTGGTGGGCGAGTCCGGCAGCGGCAAGACCACGCTCGCGCGTATGTTGCTGAAGCTGGAACAGCCAAGCGAGGGCCAGTTGCTGGTCAACGACCAGGACATCTTCGCCCAGACCCCGGCGGAGGAACGCGCCTATCGCCGGCTGGTGCAGGCTGTTTTCCAGGACCCCTACGGCGCGCTCAGCCCACGCATGCGTGCCGGCGCCATCGTCACCGAGCCGCTGCGGGCGCTGGGGGTGCATCGCCGCGCGGCGGATATGAAGGCCGCCGAGGTGCTGGAACTGGTCGGCATGCGGCGGGACGCGGCGAGCCGCTATCCGCACGAATTCAGCGGCGGGCAGCGTCAGCGCATCGCCATCGCGCGGGCATTGTCGGTCGATCCGCGCCTGCTGGTGCTGGACGAGCCGGTCTCGGCGCTGGACGTCTCGGTGCGCGCGCAGGTGCTGGCGCTGTTGCGGGAGATGCAGCAGCGGCTGGGACTGACCTACCTGTTCATCGGCCATGATCTCGCGGTGGTGCGCTATCTGAGCGACGCCGTGGGGGTGATGTATTTCGGCCGCATGGTGGAGATCGGCCCGGCCCGCGACGTGCTGCGTCGGCCGGCGCATCCCTACACGCGGCGGCTGGTGGCGCTGGCGGCCGCCGAGGCGCCGCTCGGTGTCGCGCGGCTGGGCGGTGGCACGCTGCCCAATCCGCTGTCTCCGCCAAGCGGCTGCCATTTCCGCACGCGCTGCGCGTTCGCCGATGCGCGTTGCGCCGCCGATGCGCCGGCGCTGCGGGAGATCGCGCCGGGGCACAACGCCGCCTGCCACCATCTGGATGCAATTGCCGCCGGCACCAAGGCGGAAACCGGGCCGCTGCTCGAAGAGGCGTCGCGTCAGCGCGCAGTCTGATCGGCAGCAACGTGAACGAGCGAAGCGGCGATGCAGAATGAATTTCCGCTTGCTGGGAAGGTTAACTCTGGCAATCGTGTTGATGCGCAAGGGTGGCTGCTCGGCCGCGTGATCGAAGGCAAACCAAACTTGACGCGGCCTGCTCTTCCAGCGGTAGGCCGGAGGGGATGAGACTGGGAGTTTGCATCCGTGCCGTTCTTGCTCGACATGACGACTGCGCGGTTGTTCGTCTCCGTCATAGAGGAAGCCAGCATCGCGCGCGGCGCGCTCGGGGTGCTGCTCAACCGACAGGCCACCGGGCTCGGGCGCTCCATGCGGGTCCGCGTGACGGCGGACGGCTACGACGTGGCGTGCCGGCAAAAGCCGATCCGACATGCAGCGTCCAAATCCATCAGACATCAGGACCCAGGCCATGACGCATTTCCCTGCCAACAGCCAGCATGCACGCGATATCGCTTCGGTGCTGCACCCGCAGACCAATGCGCGTCGGCATCTCGACGTCGGTCCCGCCGTCATGACGCATGCGAGGGGGTGTTCATTCACGACGATGAAGGCAATGCCTTCCTGGATGCCGGTGCCGGGCTGTGGTGCGCTTCGCTTGGCTATATAGCAACCAGCGGCTTGCCAAGGTCGCATACGAGGCGATGTGCAAGCTTGGCTACTATCAGATTTTCCGGAATGCCTCGCATGGGCCGGCGATCGATCTTTCGGAGAAATTGCTGTCGATCGCGCCGGTGCCGATGTCGAAGGTGCTGCTGCAATGCTCCGGCTCGGAAGCAAACGACAGTGCGGTCAAGCTGGTGTGGTAACACTGGCACGCACAGGGCAAACCGGAGAAGCGCAAGATCATCTCGCGGCGTGGCAGCTATCACGGCTCCACCTGTGTCGCGATCAACCTGACCGGCAAACCGGAATACCACGCCGGCTTCGGCCTGCCGTTCGACGGATTCCTTTATACGGAATCACTAAATTACTACCGCGACGCCCAGCCGGGGGAGACGGAGGAGCAATTCTCGCAGCGACTGGCCGATACGCTCGAGAGCCAGATATTGGCGGAAGGGCCGGAGACCGTGGCGGCGTTCTGGTGCGATCCGGTGCAAGGCAGCGCCGGTGCGTTACCGCCGCCAGCGGGCTATTTCCAAAAGATCCAGGCGGTACTGCGCAAATACGATATCCTGCTGGTGGCGGACGAGGTGATCTGCGGCTTCGGTCGCACCGGCAACATGTGGGGGTGCCAGACCTATGGCATAGAGCCCGACATGATCACCTGCGCGAAGGCGCTGTCGGCCGCGATGCAGCCGATCTCGGCGG